>JAEYWQ010000025.1 GCA_023428885.1 Bacillota bacterium | reverse complement strand
AGACCCCTTGAAGACGACAAGGTTGATAGGACAAAGGTGGAAGTGTGGTAACACATGTAGCTGATTGTTACTAATAGGTCGAGGGCTTAACCTAAATGGTTTGTTAAATAATATTTCAATGTGAAGTGAGTAGGTACAGTACTCAGGCTCCATGGTCAAGCGGTTAAGACACCGCCCTTTCACGGCGGTAACAGGGGTTCAAATCCCCTTGGAGTCATATGTTAAAAAGCTGTTAGAGAGTTTAAACTTTCTAACAGCTTTTTTTATATCATCTTGTTTGCATGAAAGTAAGTAAAGTGATTAGATATACAGATATGCTGTTCACCTCATCTTGCAAGCTTGATTGCAATCTTTAATGAAAAATAAAGTGGAAGAAAGATTTCACACATACCATCATATAAATAAGTATATATAAATTTTTAAGTCTACTAATGATATCAAATTCTGCGTAACGATAGAAAGGTGGAGCGTTATGGATGATGTCTTAGAACTGTCAAATCAAGAAATACTTTCAAGTGATCAATGCAGCGTAAGAGGAATTTCAATTTTGGAACAAGTAAAACGTGGAGAAACAGTTTTTTTCACTGCAATTGGTGCTGGACTTGATAACAAAACCCCCGCATTTGATGATATCCGTTGGATGCCACATTGTTTTCAAGTGGGAAATTACTTAAGATATTTTATGTTTGATTTCACAGAATCGTTTTGCATAACACGTCCAGGGGAGCAAATGTTAGAGGTACGGTTTCGTAAAGAAGTATACGATGGATTTGACTGGATGCCAAAGAAAGAATATGTATCCATGAATATACCAATTCTTATTGTGTAAGAAAAATCTACATTAATCATTGTAGGGACCTCTGGTCACAATAAGGACGTGAAATGAGGTTTCCTACAATATCTTATATGGTATAACATCTCGTAATTTCTCTTGAAGTTTCTTATTCATCTAACGTTTAAACGTTCGTTCTCTAAAAATCAAAAGTCAGATATCTTCAGATAAGTGACGAAGCAGGGCCAAGCTTTGCTTTATTGAGGGTGGGAGTTATTCTTGCACTTAACTTGCTATATGCTATATGATAGAAAGTTCTTGACTTAAAGTTAGCTCTAAGCACTATAATATAGTTATACAAATATGCAACTTCATAAGATAAGAAGTTGTTGAATGTAAAAATTGGATTATGATTCTGGAGGGTGGCAAATGTATTACAAACGATATGGAAACACGGATATGAAGGTTTCCGCAATTGGGTTAGGCTGTATGCGTTATAACGATGAGGATGTAAGTGCAGGTAGATTAGAGAAATGTTCAGAACTCCCATTATATGCTTTTGAACAAGGTATCAATTATTTCGACACTGCTCCATTTTATTGTCAAGATAAAAGCGAGACCATAACAGGATTAGCAATTTCTCAGCTTAAGAGAGATCAGATATATGTCTCATCCAAGACAAACTTTGGAACCTTGGATGGGAAGATTACAAAGGATTCTTTCCGCAAACGTTTGGAAACTTCCTTAGATCGACTAAAGACGGATTACTTGGATTTTTATCATTTATGGTGTCTGCTTAATTTGGAATCTTATGAGAAACAAGTCGATGCACTATATGGTTTCTTTGAAGAAGCGAAATCAGAAGGCTTAATTCGAAATATAGTATTTTCATCCCATATGCAGGGAAATGATATTGAAACTGTCGTTGATTCAGGTAAATTCCAAGGGATGTTGATTGGTTATAATGCGATTAATTACCGCTTCCGCCAGAGTGGAATTGAAGCTGCAAATAAAGCTGGAATGGGTGTTGTGGTTATGAATCCTTTGGGTGGCGGCTTAATTCCGAGTGCGAAGGATAAATTTGCTTATCTTGCAGAAGGAAGTAATTTAACAGTTCCTCAAGCGGCATTACGTTTTGTAGCATCTCACAAGGAAATCACCATTACCTTAGCTGGCTGTACCAGCAAAGAACACGTGGATGATGCAGTAAAAGCAGTTGAGAACTTAGTAGAAAAGCCATGTGCCCAGATTGTAAAAGAATATGAAGAAAAAGGCGTAGCTATGAATGATCTTTGTACTGGATGCGGATATTGCAAAGGATGTCCAAAGGAAATTGAAATTCCTAAGCTAATGGATGCATATAATCAATTAATCCTAACAGGTGAGAAGAAGAGCATCGTTGATCGACTGAAAGGTCACTGGGGTATCAAAGTAGAGCAAGCTAAAGAATGTATTGCTTGTAAAAAATGTGAGAAGCAATGTACACAACATCTTGAAATCATCGAAAGATTAAAGGAAATTGCATCTGCCTAATATTAGAAGTGATAGTAGAAAGTAGAAGTATATTATTTGACAATATAAGAAGATAGGTCTATAATTAAAGAAAAATGTAAAAAAATACTGTTTAAACAACAGTATTTTACACTATATGACAAAGCATATTGTGTTAATAATATCAGGAGGAAAACCGTATGGGTAAAGGTATTTTTGGATCAAAACGAAAAGAAGACACAGCTAAATTGGATCGTGAATGGCTCATGGAACAGATGAAAAAAGTCGCCAACGGGGAAGCGACGTCGATCGAAGACAAAGCCGGAATGGATCAAGAGCTAATTGCAATGATGAATACCATGTTAGTCTCAATACAAAGTTCTTGCAATTCTCATGTTATGCGTCTAAACGATATGGTTCATAATGCAACCTCCAATACTATTATCAGTGATATGCTAGAAAGAGTATCTAATCAATCAGCATCTATTGAAGGCATGCGTGTATCAAGTCAGGAATTTGGAAGCTCCATCACTTCGATATCTGATGGGATTGCTGAAATTAAACAGTTTGTCGATGATGCCGTAGCTACATCCAATCATAGTGTTCAGAATATGACGAAGAGTATTGAAGTTGTGAATCAATCTTCGGCAGAGATGAAAGCAATTGATGTTATGATTCAAGAATTTAAGCAAAAGACTGCTAAGATTACAGAAATTGTTAAATTAGTGAAAGAAGTAGCAGAGCAGAGTAATTTATTAGCATTAAATGCTTCCATTGAAGCCGCCAGAGCAGGAGCTGCAGGACGTGGTTTTGCCGTGGTTGCTGGGGAAGTAAAACATCTCTCTGAAACAACAACCATCTCTGCTGGTGATATCACTCGTTATGTACAGGAACTTCAAGACAGCATCGATGTGTTGGCTGGCACCATTACGGATACTTCACGTAAATTAGTAGAAGGGAATCTGATTGTAGAAAATTCAGTATCTGACATTCAAACAATCAATGGTCAAATGTCTACGATTAATACTGAGCTGAATAACATATATACATATGTACAAAACCAAAACAGTGTGACCAAAACCTTTGTGAAGTCGATTGATTCAATGATGGATTCTTATCATATGTTATATGAAAATTGTAATCAAGCGGGTGAGTTCTTGTATACAACAGTTCGTGCAGCGGATAAGGTGCGCGGTGCGATTGCAAGATTGGCAACGAACCTTGAACTTTCAAATTGGCTTCATATCTTTGAGGTAGATCACATTGTCTTTACCTGGAAGCTAAGCAGTGCAATTAACGGTAGTGAAGAGCTAAGTCGAGAAGCGATAGCCTCTACTGGTAACTGTAAGTTAGGTAAGTGGATCAATACGGTAGAGGATGAGAAAATAGTTAAGAATAGTAACTTCATTGCCTTGAAACAATGTCATAATGAACTTCATGCTGTTGCTCTTAAATGTTATGAAGAAATCCAACGTAAAAATAGAGAAAAAGCTACATCATATTATGAAGAAGCAGATCAGGTTTTAAAGAAGTTGCTACATCATCTACATGAATTAATGAAAGTGGTAGAATAATCAAAAAGAGGAGATCGCAAAATCATATCATTTTGCAGTCTCCTCTTTATATCATCTATGCAAGGTATCCAAGATGTTCGAATAATATTTTAAAACCTAATATAATTAGAACAAAACCTCCAATAAACTCAGCTTTTGCTTTGTAGCGGATTCCAAAAACATTACCAATTTTAACTCCAACCATCGAAAGAATGAAAGTAATGATGGCTATTAAGGAAGCAGCTTTGATAATTGGAGCATCAATTATGGCGAAGGTTACTCCAATCGCTAATGCATCAATACTTGTAGCTAAGGCCAGAACTACCATGGTTTTAAAGGTAACACTATCATTTACACTCTCTTCCTCTTTACTCATAGCTTCACGAATCATACTAATTCCAATGATAGCTAATAAGCCGAAGGCTATCCAATGATCACAAGCATTAATCGAGTCTCTAAATGTTATACCCAGAAAATATCCGATAATTGGCATGGCACCTTGAAAGAAACCAAAATATCCTCCAATGATGAGAGCTTTTTTTATCGACATTTTTTTCATTGCTAGACCTTTACAGATTGCAACAGCAAATGCATCCATTGCTAAACCGACTGCTAGAGTTAAGATGGTTAATATTGACATGAAAGTGCTCCTTTTTTTAACGTGATATCTTAATATCATACTTGTAGATGCGTCATATGTCAAGAGTATAGAGCAATATAGCATGTAAATTTTGAGAGATTCAACAGGAAATATGGGGATTTTTAGTTTGAATGATTTTTTGACAATTGGATAGTCTATCATTAGAATCTATTTTGATTTCAACACCCAGACTAACACAGGATGTGTTATATTTAATGGAGGAAATATGTTATGGCTAAAGCAGGAATGAGAAGACCAGACGAATCAGATCCACATGGAACAGAAAGCAATCATAAGATGCATGTACAAAAGAATGATCAACCACCAGTACCGGAGATTCAAGGAAAAGCGAAGGCAGGACACCACAAAGCTTCTGTTATTGAGGATATATCACACAAAAATAGAAAGCAAGATTAGTACAAAGATTAAGGAGAACACATGGAGAAGGAGCATTTTATCGAAATCGAACACGCCCTATTAGAACTAGAACAGCCTAGCCTTTGGCTAAACCTGTTATTAGAGAAACCATGGTTTCATAAGCCTCCCTTCTTTGACTTATATCAATTATCAAAAACAGATCAATCTCCTAAGCATCACCCCGAAGGTGATGCTTGGAAACATACCTTGCTTGTTGTAAATGAGGCTGCGAAGGTAAAGAATCAAAGTTCCAACCCGAGAGCTTTTATGTGGGGAGCGTTTTTGCATGACATTGGGAAGCCTGAGACCACAAAGCGATATAAAGGAAGAATCACCTCCTATAATCATGATGTGGTAGGAGCAAAAAAAGCAGAGAGCTTTCTACGGTATTTTAACGAGCCAGATGATTTTGTTCATCTAACCACAGCTTATGTTCGCTGGCATATGATGATTTTATATGTACGAAAGGATCTTCCATATGGAGATATCAATCAAATGCTAGAAGATATTGATGCCAATGAAATTGCTTTACTTGGCTGGTGTGACCGAATGGGGAGACTGAATGCAAATGAAGTGGCGGAAAGAGAAGAAATCCGACAATTCATAGAAAAAGTCAGCTCAAAGAAAGGTAACTCAAAAAAGTAGCTGTGCATACCTTAGAAAGATGTGCTATAATAATTTATTATGTGTAATTATAGCACATTTTGCGCGAAAGCAAAGTGAGCAGTGCAAGCTTGCTTGCATACTGCGAACGCGCACGCGAACTGGAGAAACTCGCGTAGCGTGTTTCACCCAGTTTGCGCGAAAGCAAAGTGAGCAGTGCAAGCTTGCTTGCATACTGCGAACGCGCACGCGAACTTTGGGCGAAGGCAAAGTGTGATAATATATAGAAATATCTGCAATATATTAATAGTTTTTTGGAGGATAAGATGAATAGCAAACTTAATTCGAATCATGATAATGAGATAAACAAGGAAGAGGTAGATGATTTACATACCAATAAAGAAATGTCAGATAACAAAACAGAAGAAAAGAGCACACAAGTTCCTAAACCTAGTTTCAGTCCGTTCTCTGTCATAGCAAAGTCTCTTCCTCTTGCTTTAGGTGTGGCATCAATTGGTATCCTTATAACAGTTGTTCTCTATTTATTACTTAAATAAATTTTTACTTCACCGGATGCAACCTTGTAATCAGCAAGGAGCATCCGGTAAAATTTTTAAGTAATATTGAATTGGCTATTTAGGAGCAACCAATTTGGTCGGAAATACCGCATCAGTTGCCAGTAACCCAATCCAGCAAGATTAAATTCCTTGAGCAGATCGAACTTTGTTTGGATAGAACGGACATCTTCAAACCAAACTACGTGTTCAATTCCATCCCGTACATAGTTAAAGTATGGAGATTGTGAAAGTTCATCAAATTGAATTTGAGCATTGTTGGCATAGGCAATCATAACTGCTTCATTATGCCCAATCGCCCGAGCTTCTGTGACTCCTCGAACAAACGGTAATGGCCAATCATAACCATAATTAGCCATGCCAAGATCTATTTTTTCAGGAGGAATCTGAGAAACACCAAACATTACAACTTCTCGAACTTTATTAATTGGGGCGACTGCCATTGGAGGACCATAGGTGTATGTACACGCAAGTCGATGGTTATTGGATAAATGGAAATAACTCAAGTTCAAAGTTAGCTACATCCCGCTTGGTTCTTGAATTCTTCTCATATTTTACATATTCAACTTTCTGGAGGAGATCTTTTAGAAGGTTGTTTTTTTGATTCACATCCAGTTCATTGTATACTTCCAATATTTTTTCTATTTTGGGAATAATCTCAATCTTAGCTTCAATGCGTCTCTTTTCTACATCAAGGTGCATATTTAGATCATTCAAAGTACCTTCTGAATCAGCAATTTGCTGATTCAATGTAGAATTTCTTTGCATGAAAATGTCTGTTGTATAGATACCTTTCTCTAAAAAATCAAACGTTTTATTGAATTGAGCTCTTAGTGATGTTATTTCATCGGAAGTCTGTTTAATTGCTGCTTCTAAGATGCTTATTTCACTTTCATAGTCTTTTTCCATTTCAACGTCCCATTGAAAACGAAAATCAGTTTTCCATTTCTGTAGTGCTTTAATCAACTCTTGTTCCACTAGATAGAGAGGAGCAGATACGTTGTCACAATATCTGTTAGGACATTTTAGAGTGTCGTATGGGGTCTTGCTATTCTTAGCTAACCTGGTCATTAAGTGCTTGCATTTTTTACAGTAGATAATACCGGTTAAAGGGTTTTGTAATTGAGCAAATTTCGTTGTTGTAGTGCGGTTTTTACTCAGCATATTCTGTGCTAGGTTGAAGGTAGCCTCATCAATGATTGGTGGGTGAATTCCATCGAATAACAAGCAATTCTCTGTTTTTGTGCGTGTCTTACGAAGGACCCCATTCTCATATCGTTTTATTTCCTTTTTCCATTGCCATCTAAGTTTACCGATATAAGTCGGATTCTTAAGCATATCTCGAATTGTTGCAACCGCCCAAGTATCTTTCATGCGGGGTTTAATACCTAAGGCATCAAGTTTCTTACATATGATATGCATACCAACTTTAGAGACAGATCCGTCTGGATTATACTCTCCATTGGCATATAAATCAAAGATCATTCGAACAACAGTTGCTTCTTCCGGTATAACCTCAAGTGTGTAACCTTTATCGTTAGGAATCTTTATCTTACGATAACCATAAGGAGCAGTAGAATAGATGATTTTACCTTCTTTCGCAGATGATAGGCGACCTCGCTGCAATCTCCGGTTGATCGTCTTATATTCCCTTCGACTCATAAATAAGCCAAATTCAAAGTATTCCTCATCAAATTCATTACTGGGATCATAGGTCTTAGTTGGTGTAACAATCTTTGTATTATTAAGCTTGAAGGATTTCGCTACTTGCCCTTGGTCCATAGTATCACCACGAGCTAATCGTTCTACTTCAACAACTATAACACCTTCCCACATTCCTTGTTCAACTTCTCGTAACAAACGTTGCATAACAGGCCTTGCTTCGATTGTTTCTCCAGATACAACTTCTCGATAAATCTGAGTTACACTCAAACGTAGGCGACAGGAGAGATCAGTTAGAATCTTCTCATGACGAGCTAAGGTTTCCCCTTCTCCATGTTGTTCTGCTTCAATATCAGCACGGCTTTTTCTAAGATAAATACAATACGGCATACTATCAGCTCCTTTATATTAAGTTTATGCGCAAAATGGGCATAAAAATGCCCGGTAGACTTGTTTTTTACCGGGTGAACTGATATAATTATGCTTGTCTAAGGCGATATTATACCTGGTACATCCAGTAATAGTATCTATGTGAGCAGTCCTTGTGTTGGTAGCACAGGGGCTGTTTTTTATTTATAAATTTCCATATAACCAATTACTTCTAGCTATTGATAGATTGTGTTCAAAATCATCAATTATCCTTGGTGTGTACAATTTCTTAATCTCGAATATCTTACATTGCGTACATAGAGATGCTTCATTATAAGCAACTTCATTATAACAAAATTTACACCGATCGGATTTCCATACGAATTTATTAGCTTTCTCGTTATAAAAATGTGTGTATAGTTTTTTATCGTTCCGAGTCATACCGTAAGTTGATACGGAATAAAACCATCTAATGTAATCATCAAAAGCTACCTGGGCAGCTTGTTTTGATAGAACAAAGGTTTTAGCTACATCTTCAGATCTCTTGCATTTGGAATAATGAATTGCCATGCGCGGTGCCAGTAAGTTACTTGAAAAGGTATCTGCATCTTTTTCGCTATCTGTGTTTAAGACGATATGTCCAAGTTCATGCATTAAAGAAAATCGAATGCGACCGTTGGGCTTACTGTCGTTATAGAAGACAGTACCATCTAACGTAGTAGCATCTTCGCTCAGATCCATGCAGGCTTTACGTTTTCTTCCAGATAGTTCTGAATACTTTTTCACCTCATAGCCATACTGCATAAGAAGATTCTCGCAGTTGATAGGAAACGATATGACTTAACAATGCTGGTATACCGAAATTACTGCAGCAATTATTTTTTCATTAATCAATTGTCATCATCCTCAAGTATTATTCTTGCTAATCTCATCTTTTCTTCTTGTGTAAGATTTTTCTTACTTCTTGTATAAACGGTTATTAGATCATTATAGGTAGGTTGATGTTCATCCATATTGCCTTCTGCCATCTGGTCTAAATCTTCAACTTTTATCCCTAGGCATTTACATATGGTTAATATGTTGTCCATCGTAGCTTTACCAACCCCATTCTTTAGGATCGTGTAAAGGGTACTCTCTGGTATTCCGCACTTCTGTGCAAAAGCTCTTACACTATAGCCACTTTCTTTGATTAACTTCTCTAGAATCTTTGCTTTATGCATATCAAACACCTCTTATCTAACTGTTCATTGTACCAGTTTTTTTTCTATTCTCAATGAGTTTGATGTTATATCGGATGGATTAGTAATCGACAAAAGCTTATCGGTATAGATTACATATTAATCTCAGTAAACAAGCGTGAAAGATGTACAACCAGTATCACATATCTTATACAAATGGCAGGAGGTAGGCCTATGGTAGTAAAAGAATATACATCATCTGGTGGTGCCAAGATTACCATTTGTGATGACTACCTAAAGAGTAAGGAAGAACAAGAAGAGATTATCAAGCAGGTTACAAAACGTATTCAGAGATACTTGATGAATAAGTCATTAGCGAAAGAGGAAACCGCTTAGGCGGTGACTATTAGATGGACAAGTAGATGGTAGTAGCTCAATGGCAGAGCACTGGCGGCCGCATAACAAGTACAGTGTATAATGGTTCGAATCCATTCTATTCCACTAGCTAAAGTCGAGAGACTTCAGTGAACCCCTTAGTAATTTATTTATACTCCCCCAAAGAGACATTCGTTATAGTGATATAGCGGATGTCTCTAAAAATGATAGATCTATTTGATTGACAAAATTTGGAATCTTAAATATAATAAAATCATAAACTTTATAGGAGGGAGATATAAATGATCAAATTATTAAGAAGAAATTTTTTTGTGGCATTGATAGTAAGTTTTATTATTTTGCCAGGTACGATGGTACATGCTAATGAATCAAATGGAAATCAAGGAAACCAAGGAAATCAAATAAATCAATTAATTGATGAGGTTTATTTTGAACAACCTCAAAACGTATCACCACAAAGCAATACAATTGATTCTTTTACGGTTTCAATTGGTACAATCAATAGTATGTCAAATGAGGAACTTATAAAGAAGATTCAAGAATTTACAAGTTGGGATAACTCAACATGCAAAAAATTTATCGATAACATTAAGTATTCTAAAAAAACAAGTATTTCATCTGACTCATCTGCGGAAACAGACTCATCTATCGCATCTGCGCCTATATATGACATTCGAAGAGTAACTGAATGGGTAACTACACCCTATGTAACTAAGACAGAGAAGTGGGTTACATTTTCATCTTCATGGATAGGTATTGATGCTTATAGATCAGCAGTTGGTATGTCAAAAGGTAGGGAGGAAGAAAAAACTGTAACAACAACGCTTGGATATAGTGGTGATAGTTTAATTAAAACTTATTTAGGTCTAACATTAGAATTTTCTTCTAGCCAAACGACGACTATAAGTGAAAATCAGACATGCCCTGGTTGGACAACAATGAATTGGCGTCCTTATATCGCCTTTTATAAAGATTATTATTATGGAAGACAGACTTCATACACAAAAATAACAGACGTGGCAACTGGAAAATTTACAATAAGCGATAGGACTTATTCAGATTACAATGGTCAAAATAACCGTTTAATCACAAAAACAACTGAAGTTTGGTCAAGAGTAAACGCTACACAGGATATTACTGCACTGACTCCTTTGCCACCAACTGGACCGCCTATGTTTTAAAATTGTGTGATACTATTCATTCTTTATGATATCATAATGCATACATAATTTTAATACAGTCTAAAAGCAATTGAAAAAACTGTATAGTTGTTGAAGGAGAATAAATGAAAAAAACAGTTATAGGTGGCTTTATATCTTTAATTGGGAGCATCTGGAGTATTGTAATATTTGTTTATGTGAGTAACAATCTTGTATCGAGTTGGAGAACTCCACCAGGTAGATTTTTCTCAACAGTTTTTGAAAAAGAAATGATTATGCCTTTTATTTTGGCTGTAGTATTTCTTTTAACAGGATTAATCATTATGGGGATTGAATACTTTAAAAAGTAACGGCAAAAGCACTTAGAATTTCTAAGTGCTTTTCTTTATATCAGAAACAAACGAATAGGAGGTGAGCCTGATGGCAGACAAAAAGTTAACTGATAAACAAAAAGCTTTCGTAGATGAGTATCTGACAGATCTGAATGCCACCAGAGCTTACAAGAAGATATATTCAAGTGTCAAGAACGATGAAACAGCAGCTGCATGTGGTGTTAGATTGCTAAGAAATGCTAAGGTTGGAATTTACATTGAACAACGTATGAAGGATCGTGAAAAGCGTACTGAAATAACGCAAGACATGGTACTTCAGCGTTGGTGGGATATTGCTAATGCAGATCCGAATAAAATCATCCATATTCGTCGTGTATGCTGTAGGCATTGCTTTGGTATAGATCATCAGTATCAATGGAGAGATGAAGAAGAGTACGTACGCATGTGAGGATGATATGAAGAAATCGAATGGTATTACATTCCTAAAGTGAGGTGAGGAAGATGGAGTTTAACAACAGTGTAAATGCTCTTACACAAGAAGAGTGGTTAATGATTGAGATGGATGAGTTTCTGACATCAAAAGAAAGATCATTGATGTTGAGTGGTGAAAGGTATTATCGAACCGAGAATGATATTCTAAAACGAAAGATGTTCCGT
>JAEYWQ010000015.1 GCA_023428885.1 Bacillota bacterium | reverse complement strand
CTCCTACACAGCCTACAGTCCCATAGATGTCAGTTACATTAACAATATTAATCGGATCTGACCAATCTACTAATTGAAACCCAACGATTTTCCCATCTAGGATTGCTACATAAGCTGAGTCTAAATTATTCTGATAGTATCGAACCCAATTCTCATCTACCGAACGAACTAGGTCCAACAATTCATTCCTTCTACTTTTATCAACAAATCCAAATTGCATGTTTGCTAATAAAGGAGGTATTTTGATAGTTTTTAGATTAAAGTCCTTCAAGGAAAGCTCCATATCAACACATTCCCAGTCAGCATGATAGCCAAATCGTTCGAAAAAGGATTTCGAAGACTCCACTTCTTTCATTGGTACACCAGGAAACAAATAATTCCTTCCACATCCTAATATAATTTGATTGTATTGCTTCTTTTGTATTAACTTCTCAGAACGATGTAATAGCTTCTTTCCATATCCTTTCTTCTGCATTCTTGGATTAACACACATCAATAGAATAGAATTCTCATTAATAACAGCCGCGCCTACCATGTGACTGTTCTCATGTTCCATAATGATCTCACTGTTATCATAATCAATTCGATGAAGAAAAGACTCTTTTTTCATTTTTAATGTCGGAAAGCATTCTTGGTAAAGCTCGTAAAGTTCATTTTTCATGTAAGCTCCTCACTTTCGATTAGTATCCTCCGATCGAAGTCATTCACCTCAATCATAATACAATGTTTCTTGTTATATTTTTACAAGGCAATTAAGTTTATATTATCATATTTTCGTTGATTTCACAAGAAGTAAGTATATTGTTTCCATTCGATTCATTCATTTTAATACTTATCATACTAAAATTATAAAGCATATAAAAGATATATGATTTTTTTCATAGACAAGATTTATAAATTGATTTATAATACATAAAAAAGCGAAATATGGAGGATTATGTTATGTACCAAATGAAGCCTGAATTCTTTACAGGTATTGACTCAATTGATGCTGAACATGCACGTCTTTTTGAATTAGCGAATGAAGCTCAACAATTAATGCAGAATAATTATACCCCAGATAAGTACGATTATATAGTTAATATCATTAATGGCTTAAAAGAATATGCGATGCTTCATTTTGCAAATGAAGAAGCTTATATGGAATCAATTAAGTATAAGCGTTTGTTTACACAAAAAATCGAACATCAAGAATTTATTAATAAGCTGGAAGAAATTGATTTTGATTCTATTGACGAAAATCAGGAAAAAACCATTCTTGATCTGCTCAACTTTTTAAGTGAATGGTTAGTTCAGCATATCCTTGAAAAGGATCTTCTAATTGGTAAATAACAAATAAAGACTTTTGCAGCTCTAAAAATAGAGTATTTGCAAAAGTCCTTTTTAGTTTACTTATTTATATCACTATCCCCATAGATAAACTTGTTAAGCTCATTTATGTTTTTCTCCCAATCATAAACCAAAGGATAAGTGGTTCCTTCATAGGATTTTGGATCTCGAAACATTCCATCCACTGGCAAACGCAATGTTTCCATATCAGATATCTTCTCTTCCACCACCAATTCCATGATGTCTCGGATCTGATCTGCAGTTAAACTTGTATTAACGTAAGTCATACATTCATTGGCTGTAGAGAACATCTTAAAGATATTTAAGGATTTTGCTTTATCAAAGATCGCACTTAAGGCTCTTCTCTGGCGTAAGGTACGTCCATAATCATTATTAGCACCGCCTAAGGTTTCAACCTTTCTAACACGACAATAACCGAGAACTTGATTACCATTCAATTCATTCACTCCAGCTTTTACATTACGATTTTTCGGATTTGAGATATAATTCGTAGTATTTAAGTACTTGGCTTCCTTTTTCCCAAGTTCGATGGTAACCTTCCCAATACTGTCAACAATCTTCTCAAATGATTCAAAATTTACTGAAGCATAACCATCGATATGAATCTTATAATTCGTTTCAATCGTGTCAATTAATAAGCTTGCTCCACCCTTTGCATAGGCTGCATTTAATTTGGTAGACTTCCAGCCAGGAACTTTCACATAGCTGTCTCTCATCAAAGAGGTAAGCTTAATTGATTTACCCTTATAATCAACTGTAGCAATCATCATGCTATCCGTATTCTTAGCCCCTCCTATTTCCTCAATACCAAATATAAGATAATTATATATGCCCTCTTCCTTACGGCCTGTAATGTCCCCATTATTATGCTCATTCATAACTTGTATAGCTTCTTCATTCCGTGTAACTCCTTGAAATACATAGTTACCCGCTGCAGTATAGATAACTTGTCTTCCTGGTTTGGTTCCTATTAAAAAAGCAATTCCCGCAAGAAGAACCATCAGAGCGATTAATGTAACCTTAAGTCCTTTATACTTTTTCTTCTTTTTGGTTAATTTTTTACTTTCAATTGTACTTGCAACTTCTTGTACCGAAGAATGAACATTAGGTTGATAATCTTCATCTTCAGCTCCTTGGTACATCTGTTCTTGAATCTGTTCACTTAAGAGTGAGCGCAATTCTCTCTCGTCATAACGACCATCACTGCTATTCTTATCTGTACTCATATGCTTCCTTTCTCTTATCTTGTATCACCAAATACAATCTAATCTGGCTCTCTATTCTTCTACCATATTCTCTTTGTATGGCAAAATATAGTCATTAATGTTAAGAAAACCTTTCAATTATTACAAATTCCGCACAAGCTTTCTGTTTAGCTAATATCCTGCGTTATTCTGTAAAGCTTTTTACAGTATAGCTCAAAATAAGAAGGTATGCAAATTAAGAATTTTGAAAATAAGTGTAAAAACCTTTTTACATTTGAAATATTTGTAAATTATCCACAGGGTAATGTTGATAATGTGGATAATTGTAAATAAATGTTAATTATAAAATAAAACAACTATTATGGAACTATATGGTACCAAAGATCGTCTAAGCATTAGAAAGAAAAAAAACAAATTTAATAGGAGGTTTATATGAAAAATCTTATAAAATTAATTGCCCTAGTCCTACTATTTACTATGGCTACAGGAGTAACAGCCTATGCTAAAGGTGCTCCACAAAAAATCAAAGTTACAGTAAATGAAAACACAGTGAAATATATCAACTCTCCATACCTTAAGAATGGTGAAGTAATGATACCAGTCAGACAAACCGTTGAAGCTTTGGGCGGAGATGTATCATGGGATAAAAAAGCAAAAACTGCTTGGATAAATCTTGGTATGATGCATGTTGAACTTATCGTTGGAAAAAGTGAGATCTATATTCACCGTGATGCAGACTTTTCTGGAATTCCGCAAACAGTAAAACTAAGTACACCTGTTACTCACCTTCGTGGTAAAGTATACATTCCTGCTAAGACAGTTCTGGAAAACATGGGTATGACAGTAACCTGGAATAAATCAAAAAAAGTGTTAGCAATCACGAATAATACTAATCTTGGTACTCTAAAGTATTCTGAAGTCTCCAAAGAAGAGCTTAAAAAATTGAAAAAAGTGAATACCTGGCTTGATCAAAATTATAAAAAAACAGGTGTTTACTCCTTAAAGCAGGATAATGTAATGTATGTTCTTCTTGCTGCTGGAAAGAAACCAACAGGTGGTTATACCGTTGGTATTCATAATATTTCTTTGGAATCAGCTACAAAAGCTTATGTATCTGCCTTTGTAAAAAGTCCATCTACTGACATGATGGTAACTCAAGTAGAAACCTATCCTTATCTTCTTGTTAAACTTGAAAACAGTAAAGGAATAAAAAGCGTAAGTGGTGATATTCAAGCAATTACTTTTGATGGTCTACCAGTCCAAGTTGCTTATGACGAGATCTATTATGACGATATCAAAGACAATCATAAGTTAGCAAAATGGTATAATGATAACAAGGAAAATCTAGGAATTGCTTATATTAAGGATGGTAATTTCATCTATGCCTTAATTGGCGGTGGCGAAAGACCAACTGGTGGCTTCTCGGTTGTCATCGATCAAATCTATTATAGCTCAGCAGATACTGTAAGCATTCAGGCAAAAGTAACACCTCCTGGTGACAATGTAAGAGTTATGATGGTTATTACCTATCCAAGTACACTAATCCGAATTAATTCCAATCAGGTAACGAAAGTTGTTGGCGACATTATTGATAGCACTGCAAAGGAACAATGGGTTACTATGGACGCAACAACAGTAACTAGAATGGAGCTTTATAACCTAGAACAAGTCAAATTGAGAGACTTAAATCAACTTGAAAAAGACTCTGTGATCATTGCCTTTAACGAAGCTACGATTGATCAAAACTCATATATCGAAATGATCACTGGCAATCTTCTTAAAGTTACTCTAACTGATGGCTATGTAGTAACCTTTACAAGTTATGGCTCTAAAAGCAATGTAATTGCCAACTTCATGAAAGACCAGGATCAAAGAACCTTCCACCTGCTTGCTCCTGCAATTGCTAGCTTATTATTGCAATAGTAAATTAACTTAATTCTATAAATTATAGAAGAAGAGAACCCAAAAGATTAGTTAACTAGTCTTTTGGGTTCTCTTCTTCTATGCATATTATACTTTGCTAGCTTCTTACTATCTTCTAAATAACTTTTTATTAGCTTCCTAGCACATCCCACGGAGTAATAATCCCACGTAACTTCTCGTGTTCATTCCCATTTTCAGTTAGGAAAATCATTCCGATACGCTCATTCCTTTGGAACGCTTCTTCAAACAAATCCTCAATCTGCGATACCCGCGCATGGAACTTAGCAAACATAAATATCTCAGAAGGGTGATTTTTTATGCTTATGTGCTCTCCAAGATCAGTGAATTTTGTCCCTTCATCAATACCGATGATTCCATCTTCAAGAATGTAGGCAAACAAGGTATTGTCACTGAAAACCCCTGTAACTTTGCCGTCCTTTAAAATCGGCACATGGGTATAAATATTCTTTTTCATATCCTGCATGGTTGGATAAACAAGGTCCTCTATCGTCTTCCAATAAACTTCATTGATTGGAATTGCTATTTCACTTATCTTTTGCGGATTTCTTACCTTTTCAATGGTATCCGCTAATAATTCTATCATGTTAGAGCTAGGTTCCACTGCAAATTCATTGCCTACCTTTGGATTATGTTGTAGCAAATTGCGTACTTCCCGGCAATAGGCAAGTTCAGCTTTGATACTCCTAAACTCTGATTTTCTCTCTAATTGTGATATAGCACTTCCATCGGGAGCTAATCCATAGGCATTCACAGCTAAGGCTTCTAACTCTTTGTATTTATCAAGAAATATTTCCACTGCATTCATTTACGACCTCACTGGCTTATATGTTTAATCTTTTGGTATTTCTATCTTGTAGTATATCCAAGCGTGTCAGTTTTCATTTCCAGAAATCCAAAACTCATAAGAAATCTCTCCTAGCTGCTTCTTAATTTCCTCAGCTTGCTTTTGATTGCAATTAATGAATCTTAATTGAGCTAGTGACAATAAAGGTGTATAATCTGAACACGGTATATTACTTATACCAAGAGTAGTTATCTCTTTGAATTCTTTCAATACAGTTAGATCAGTTACTTGAGTGGAATCAAAGATAAGAGTAGTGAAATTCAATCCCTTTAGCTCCTCAATACTATCAATATTACACCCACATAAATCAAGATAGGTCAGTGATGTGAGCTTTGTTAGCATGGACAAATCACTAATAACTCCCCCCATCAATCGAAGTTCTTTTAGATTAATAAGCTTCAAAATATTATTTAAGCCTTCTTCTGTAATTGTATTATTTACTCCCGTAGTAATCAGCTTTTCAAGGCTTGTCATAGTTTCTATACCTTCACAATCATTGAGACGTGTGTCAAAAACTGCTAAGGACTTAAGTTTTAATTCTTTGATAGTTCCTAATGATGTGATTTTCGTAGCTCCCAAATTTAGATCAACTAAATTAGGGAGTTTTTGAAGGGAAAGCATATCATTATCCTCAAGCGGATTACCTGATAAGTCTAAAGTTACAAGCTTTACAAGTCCTTCCAGCACCGTGATATCTTCAATACTATTTGCCCCTAATCCCAAGCGAGTAAGATTATTAAGTTTACTAAGCGGACTTATGTCAGTAATTTTCTGATTGTATAATTCTAAGGTATGTAAATTCTTCATAGGAATTAAATCCACTAGTGATTCGATATCCCCCTGATTTTGAAACAATCCTGATTGATTATATTCTGCACCATTCATGAATTGCATCTTACCATATACAAAATGTTGGCCCCAATTGTCATAGATCTGATTTCCACATAAATATAATTCTTCAACCTGATCTAAATCAGCGTTAGTTATCAAATCGGTATCCGATAAGCCCAGTTCATGTCTTACTGCTGCTTCAATCATTGGTGAAGAGAATTTATACTCTGAATTATAGGATAACTCGCTACTATTTATCTCCTGACTATTTATTTCCTGGCTAACTATCTCCTTGCTATCTATCTCCTTGCTATCTATCTCCTTGCTATCTATTTCTTGATTGCTTATCTCCTGACTATTAATCTCCTTTTTTCCTATCTCGGTTAGATGATCCACTACACTACCTGCTCCGAATGATTTACTGGCTAGCCATACCACAAGTATGATACTCCCAGCGCCTACAGCTTGTAGCACTCTCTTTTTATTGATTGAACTATGATTCGCTAATTTAAACTCTAGTTGCCTTATTGATTGGTAGCGGTTCTCTGGTGCAAACTCTGTACACTTTTTTATACACTTACTTAGCTTAGCTGGAATGGAGTACTGGTCCATCTCATTTAAGTCCAAACTTCCCGTCGCCATATAAAGCATTAATACACCAATGGAATATATATCTGATCTTGCATCTGTTTGTTTAAAGCCATATTGTTCTGGTGGTGCTGCATATCTTGTCCCCCAAACATAGGTATCCTTCTCCTGTTCTTCCGTATACCTCCTAGAAATACCGAAGTCAATTAACTTACATTCCCCCTGTTTTGTATATATGATATTGTCTGGTTTAATATCTCTGTGAATAATAGGTGGTTCTTGTGTATGTAAATAATCTAGTATGCGGCATAATTGTAAGGTAATATCAACTAACATCTCCTCTGGTAGATGTCCTTTGGCTGTCATCTCTACCAACTCTGTAATTGTATCTCCTTCAATATAATCCCTAACAAAACACGCTTGATCTTCATCCTTGACAAATTCTACAGCAGAAACTAGCCCTTTATGGGTTAAGGAATCGTGCAGTTTATATTCCTCCTCCGCCTTCTCCAAACTATGACCTAAGCTGCACTTAAGGATATATCTTTTTCCATCTGTCTTCCCCTCAATCAAATATACCTGTCTTTCTTTGGTCCACTTTAAACAGGCGACCATCTTATATTTATTAGCAATCATTGCTGGTATTTTATTTACATTTGATTGCTTTTTATAATAGTCATTCTTAAACTCGACCACAGAACCCATAGTACCCACCTTTTTGAAAATAATGTATCTTTTTAGGAATATTATACATTATTAGAATAAAATTGGCAACAAGACTATAAACAGTCTTGTTGCCAATGATAAGTTACCATGTCGATTGAGCTAAATGCACTACTCCTGTAACCACTCCGTAGTTCTCAAGATATCCTTTGTTTCCCAAAAGGCACTATGAGCAATATCTACGATGTCAATAGTATACTTGTGTTCAGGGCGATCCATATACAGAGTATAATAGTTATAAAAACTACTATCCTCGGAGGACATCTGTCTTGCAAGTTCCACTAAGTAATCAGCAGCATATTCCTCTGATAAGAGAAATAAATCTTGCTCGTCATGCTCTCTAATCAGATACTCCTTCATGTTAAGTAGTACCCGATAAGTTACAGCCGCTTCATTATCAATGATCGCCGCTACCAAATCATTGAGTATTTCAAAGGACTCTTGATCGCGCTTTATCTCTATGATGCTCCATATACAATCAACGGCAGCCCTTTCAACAGTATCACGATTAGAACTTTGGTTATTAAGTTTATCTTGATCATAGATAAATAAGCCATAGCGATTCCAGGAATCACCATTCTCATTGTAGTCTATGCTTCCATCATTCATCTTTACTCTCATACTAGACAGATATAACTCAACAAGATCTGCATTAACTTCAATATCGTCAAAGTTGGATAAATGTCCAAAATGTCCATTTCTTATATCGCTATCTTCTTTAATGAAATCAAGTAAGTTACATAATGCAGCTAGCTGGTCCTCCTCATTCGCAGAAGGATCATAGAGTAGTTGATCAATATTTTGTACCATGATATTCCTTTTTTGAATGTTCTGATACTCTTCAAGCAGGATTGCCTCAGCTTCAGAGTTTCCATTCAACCACCATGTCATCCCCCATATTACATTATTAGCCGACACTGATTTATATCGAGAATATGGAGCATCCTGATATAGTGGGTAATAGTTACTTAATGACTGGCTTTCATCACCGCTTAACATAAAATATCGTAGGACATTCAGATAAACTGGGGCATAGTCTCTGTCTTTTACGACTCCTATGTAATCCTCGCTCTTTGTCATAACGTAATTATTAATCTCTTTTATTGCATCATAGGTTTTATCTACATCCATATTGTCCAGGGCAAACATCAAGTTATAGGCCATATCTTTTATCTCATTATAATTGGTCACGAACCATAACTGACTTTCACTCACCGCAGCAACAATATCATAGATTGCTAAATCTAAAATATCAGCATTAACGATATCTTTACTCTGAACATAATCATATAATTTTGAATTTACCCTTTGCTCACCCTCCCATTCTGATAGAGGAGCTAGTTTTGCCTGAAGCACTTGAAGACAATAAGCCTTATCAATGATTTCTACACCTTTATCAGAAGGTTTATCATAGCCTTCCCATTCTGTAGATGCTTCACTTTGTAATTTCTTCTCATATAAGGCAAGTAGACCTTGATATAGCTCATCTACATCCTCCTGAGTAGTCGCTGTAATAATATCATCAACCAAGGATTGATAAT
>JAEYWQ010000431.1 GCA_023428885.1 Bacillota bacterium | reverse complement strand
TAATATCACAACCAGCTTCTATCGCTTTCAAATAAGTCATACTTGCTACACCAGAAGTATAGTGAGTATGTAATTCAATTGGAAGACTGACTGCCCCCTTGAGAGCTGACACTAGCTTATGTGCTTCAAATGGAACTAATAACCCTGCCATATCCTTAACGCAGATGGAGTCTGCTCCCATCTGTTCAATTTTCTTTGCAATGTCCACATAGTATTCTAAGGTATAAGCCTCTCCTAAGGTATAGGATATTCCCACTTGAGCATGACCTTTTTCCTTATTCGTAGCCTTCACCGCACATTCTAAGTTTCTAAGATCATTCAAGGCATCAAAGATACGAATAATATCAATACCGTTCGCAATGGATTTTTGAACGAAATATTCTACCACATCATCTGCATAGTGACGATATCCTAATAGATTCTGTCCACGTAGTAACATCTGAAGCTTTGTATTTTTAAACCCTTCTCTAAGGTTTCTAAGTCTTACCCAAGGATCTTCCTTTAAGAATCGAAGGGATGCATCAAATGTTGCTCCTCCCCAGCATTCAACAGCATGATATCCTACACGATCCATCTTCTCAATGATCGGAAGCATCTGATCTGTTGTCATTCTGGTTGCAATTAACGATTGATGTGCATCACGTAATATGGTTTCGGTGATTTTTACCGGTTTTTTAGTTTGTTCATCCATGATTCTACCTCCTATATGTGATAGAGAATAATATTATACATTAAATATTGCCATGAAGATTCCTGCAGCAACTGCAGTTCCAATAACACCTGCTACATTAGGCCCCATTGCATGCATTAATAAAAAGTTGGTTGGATCAGCCTGAGAACCAACTTTTTGAGATACCCGAGCTGCCATTGGAACTGCAGATACTCCAGCAGAACCAATCAAAGGATTTACTTTACCACCTGATAACTTACACATAAGCTTACCAAAGAGCACTCCTCCTGCTGTTCCGAAGGCAAATGCAACAAGGCCAAGTATTACAATTTTAATCGTCGTAAGTTGGAGAAAATTCTCTGCGTTAGTTGTTGCACCTACAGAAGTACCAAGTAGGATTACAACGATATACATTAGAGTATTCGCAGCAGTGTCTTGTAACTGCTTTACAACACCACATTCTCTGAATAAGTTACCTAGCATTAGCATACCAACTAAAGGTGCTACTGATGGAAGTATCATTACAACGATGATAGTTACAACAATAGGAAACAGAATTCTCTCTAATTTTGATACAGGACGTAACTGTTCCATTTTAATTTCACGTTCTTTTTTGGTAGTTAATAATTTCATAATTGGAGGTTGAATGATCGGTACCAAAGACATATAAGAATAGGCCGCTACAGCGATTGCTCCCATTATGTTTGCCTGGCCAAGTTTTCCTGCTAAGAAAATCGAAGTAGGTCCATCAGCACCGCCAATAATAGAAATTGCTGCAGCTGCTTTATCTACAAAACCCATAGCAATAGCTAATAGATAGGCAGAAAAGATACCAAGCTGTGCCGCTGCACCCAATAAGAAACTCATAGGATTTGCAATCAATGGGCCAAAATCAGTCATTGCGCCTACCCCTAAGAAGATCAAAGAAGGCAAGATACTCCATTCATCTAATTGAAAGAAATAATATAGTAAACCACCAGCTGTATGAATACCGGTCTCAGGATCAACACTAGGAGCTGCCATAATTCCAGGGAACATATTAACCAGCAACATTCCAAATGCAATTGGTATTAATAACAGTGGTTCATAACCTTTTTTTATTGCAAGATATAAAAATATTAACGATACTACAATCATTAAATAATTACCCCAATAGAGGTTTGCAAAAGCTGTTTGTTCCGCCAAGTTCTTCAGTGTATCTAAAATGTTAGCCATGATGAAATCCCCCGTGATTTACGTTACTATATAGCTAAGTTTATCGACATAGTTATAATAGATTTCTATGTCCTTGGTAATTAGTTTAACGTTGCTATTAGCTCACCTGATTCTACACTAGAACCAGCTGTGGCATTGATACTTGCAACTGTTCCATCACTAGGAGCAACGATCTCATTCTCCATCTTCATAGCTTCTAGAATAACAATAACATCACCCTGCTTAACTGCCTGACCTACATTCGCTTTGATTGATATAATCTTTCCTGGCATCGGAGCATTTACCTTGATATTTCCGGCTGTTCCATTTGTAGCTGGTGCTACAGGTGCTGCAGGACTTGCTGCTACAGCAGCTGCTGGAGAAGGAGCTGCTACAGGTACTACTGGTGTAGGTGTTGCTACAGGTGCTACAACAGGTGCTTGTAATACTGGGCTACTAGCTACTCCGGAAGCACCCTCTTCTACTGATACTTGATAAACATTCCCATTCACCGTTATTGTATAGTTTTTCATCTTGTAATCCTCCCAATCAATTAGGCATTGCGCCATTTTGTATTTACTTTCTTAATCGATCTAACATAAAGGCCATTCGCAGGAACTGAATTACCACAAGCCTCTTCATATGCATAAATTGCAGCCGTAATAACTGCAACTAGTTCAAGATCATCAACAAGCTCTTGATTTTCTTTCAGCGAATTCTGCCCTGATACTGCACTCACTATTGGGACAGAATGATTATCACCTTTTTTCCCATTTAATTTTGCTTCATATTTATGGATTAATCGAAAACATGATATAATAACACTAATTAAGAGCAATACAGCAAATACAATGATCATACTCATAACCGAGTCGGACAATGCTTTCCCAATTCGATTACTTATTGAAGTGTCGTTTACTTGCTGTGCGAGTAAAACGATTTTATTTAAGCCCATAGTTTCACCTCGTATTATACCGTGCCATGCTTTTTGCTTGGACGGCTCTCTCTCTTCGTAAATAACATCTCGAAGGCATAAACTACATTCTGTCTTAAGGATTTAGCATCGATGATGGCGTCCACATAACCACGTTTTGCTGCTGAAAGTGCACTTTGTTGAAGCATATCATATTCTTTTGCTTTCTCTTCTTGTATATCACTTTCTTGGGCATACATAATCTTTGCTGCTAAATTTGCATCCATGGTACCTATTTTTGCTTCATCGAAGGCAAATACCAAATCCGCTCCAATGTGTTTTGAGTTCATCGTAACATATGCACTACCGAATGCTTTCTTCGTTATAACATTAACTTTAGGTACAGTTGCATTAGCAAATGCATAAGTTAATTTGGCTGCTGCAATACTTATTGATTTTGCATCCTCTAAGGATGAGCTATAACCAGATAGGTTCGTTAAGGTTAACACTGGAACATGAAAAGCATCACAAAAAGCCACAAACTTTTCAGCTTTATAGCAACCTGCTGTGGTTAATACATCCTCATATTCACTTATTATAGTTCCACTCTCATCTAAGATTGCAGTACGATTTGCTATAGTACCTACTGTCATTCCATTCAAACGGATGAAGCCGGTTACCATCTCCTTGGCATATGTACTTTTTACTTCTACAAGAGTCTGATTATCAGAAAGGTCTCTTAATGCTAAGGTTACGTCATCTAATTCATTACTTACATTGTTTAACTGACGATTTAAGCTATCCGTACACTCAACATAGGATTGATCATCTTCATTATTCGCAGGAAGCATCATAATAAGATTACGAATACTATTAAGTACAGAAACTTCATCCTCTTCTACAAAATCAACCACACCAGCTTCTGCCATAAAAGCTGCAGATGCAGTATCACACTTATCAATATGGTTACCATGAATCACATTTGGTGATTGAACAAATAATTTTGCTTTATTTGCTTCCATAAACACAAAGTCTGTTAGCGAGGCTGATACCGCTGAACCTCCACCACAAGTGCCAAAGATTGCAGTAATCTGTGGAATAAGACCTGATGCCAGGGACTGCTTATAGTAAACATCTCCGAATCCAGCCAATGCATCACAAGCTTCCTCTAATCGTAAACCAGCACAATCGATTAAGCCGATTACAGGCGCTCCAACCTTCATAGCTAGATCATATAAATTTGAAATCTTTTTAGCATGCATTTCACCGATCGTCCCATTTAATGCTTCGGTATCCTGACTATATACATAAACCGGATTCCCATCAATAACTCCATATCCGGTGATTACACCATCGGAAGGTACTTCTTTTTGTTGCAAATTGAAATCTGTGCTTCTTCTAGTAACTAAGGCACCAACTTCAACAAAACTATTCTTGTCAAGCAAAACAGAAATTCTCTCCCTTGCAGACAATTGTGCTGTACTACTCATATTCAGGCCTCCATCTTTATATTAGTAAAAGTAAAACCAATTTTTTGCCAATTATAATTATAAAACTTTATCCCCCCATTTGCAAGGATTTATTTGATATTTTGTGTAATTTGTTTAATATCCATCAAGTACAATACAATATATAGGTAGATATTACAAGTCTTTTGTAGATTATTGTAATTACAGTTTATTACTTTTTGTTAAAAATTATGAATTTGGAAGAAATAATTAAATTATTTAAATCTACTCATAGAAAGTTTCACTTTCGGTCGAGTAGAAAGCCATAAAACTCTCTTACTATGATGCGTGAATTAGGTAAAAAAAATATCATACCATATCTATAGCTGACATATTAAACTAAGCTTTAGAAGGAGATGCAATTCAGAGGAATTCCTTTAAAAAAGACTAAGCGTCATCAGTCCCATATATACAAGTAAGCTCGCTATGCTCACTTTTCTTTTACGTAAACAAGAAGAGTCAATAAGCTAGCTCACTTGTCATGAATAATAAACACGACCGGGTATCGCAAAAAGATGCGACACCCGGTCGTGTGCTGAACAAAGTGCCTTAAGCAGACTTTGTCCAATATATAATTAATATAATATGATCAATCAAAATCACAGGATAAGACAGAACGAATATTGTCCATAGAAAAACCCTTCCGGTATAGAGAAGCAATAAGCTTTTGTAGTTCTTCTCTCGAATAGTCATCGATTGCTTTTCCTTTACGTCTTACTACTTTTAAGATAGCCTCTACTTCTGGATTAATTTCAACATTAGCTTCGTTCTGTGATGAATTGGCAAGCTCTTGTTTCGACCTGATAAAGCCCTCATAAGCCTGGTCTGCAATATCCTTGGAGATTCCTTTTTGATAAAGCAAAAAACTAATCTGCTTTTTGCTCTTTGTTGAACTCTTCTGATGGATGAAATTAGACG
>JAEYWQ010000390.1 GCA_023428885.1 Bacillota bacterium | reverse complement strand
AAAACACATGGAATTACATGCAATCTTGAAAATGGCGGTGGAAAAAAAGGCATCGGATATCTTTATCGTAGTTGGACAACCGATTACCTTTAAGATTCAAGGAGTCCTGGTGCGACAAGATCAAGATTATTTGACAAGCGAGAGTACAGCAGCTCTGATTGGAGAGATGTATCAATATTCTGATATTAAGAATTCAGATGTTTTAAAATCAGGAGATGATGATTTTGCCTTATCTATCTCAGGGATTGGACGTTTTCGGACAAACATCTTTCGACAACGCGGCACGCTAAGTGCAGTATTGCGAGTAGTTTCCTTTCAATTACCGCCTTATGAGGAATTTGGAATACCAAAACGTATCTTAGAATTCTCACAGCAAAAGAAAGGCTTAATATTAGTAACGGGAACAGCAGGAAGCGGTAAGAGTACTACCTTATCCTATATCATAGATGAAATCAATAGGACAAGAAATTGTCATATTTTAACTCTTGAGGATCCAATCGAGTTTTTGCATAAGCATAAAATGAGTATAGTAAGTCAGCGTGAAATTGGCTTAGACACCGAGAATTATCATAAAGCCTTACGAGCTGCCATGAGAGAAGCACCAGATGTTATCTTTATTGGAGAGATGCG
Source organism: Bacillota bacterium (assembly GCA_023428885.1). GTDB lineage: Bacteria > Bacillota > Clostridia > Lachnospirales > Lachnospiraceae > Lachnoclostridium. The sequence continues at coordinate 3,132 of JAEYWQ010000390.1, read as the reverse complement.
GGACTTAGAGACCATTGAGATCGCTATGACAGCAGCAGAAACAGGTCATCTTGTGCTATCCACCCTGCATACAGTAGGTTCAGCCAATACAATTGACCGTATCATTGATGTATTTCCAAGCTCTCAGCAACAGCAGATTCGTATTCAGTTATCCATGGTATTGAATGCAATCGTATCTCAACAGCTACTGCCAAGTGATCATGGCTTAGTTCCTGCCTTCGAAATTTTAGAAGCAAACAGTGCAATTAAAACTATGATACGTGACGGTAAGGTTCATCAGATTGATTCCGTTATCTATTCCTCTGCAAAGGATGGCATGGTCTCCATGGATACGAGTATCCTAAATCTTTTCCGGAAAGGTCATATTAGCGCTGAGACAGCGATTTCATATAGCATGAATCAGGACTCCATGCGCCGAAATGTAACGATGTAATAAAACGTGGGGTTTATATAACATTACCAAAGTTTAGATTATTTTAACATTGATGCCATAATTTCGACAAGAATCGATGATAATGTGAAATTAATCAATACACATGAGATTAATAGCTAATCTTCAAAGGAGGGATCTATGAAGCATTTTATCAAAATTGTTTCGTTTTTTGCATTCGCATTGATATTTATAACATTTTCTCAGCAGAAAGTCAGTGCTGCCGAAACTACAGATACCTTCGGTGAGGTTGAAAATGGTGTAATTACAATTCGCTATAATAATTCAACAAATGCAAAAATGAAAATAGGTGTAACCAAAGACAAACAGTCTTATTATTATGATTTAATGAATGGGGAGAATGAGTTAGACATACCGCTCAATATGGGAAATGGTAAGTATAGCTTGAAAATTCTGAAAAATATCTCTGGAACAAAATACAGCGTAGTACAAAGTACTAACATTGAATTGGAATTAGAGGATGATAAGATCGTCTTTTTACAATCGAATGTGATCGTTAATTTTGATTTAGAGGATAAGGCAATTAAAAAAGCAGAAAGCCTAACAGTAAAATGTAAATCAGAGGCAGAGATTATTAGTACCATTTACAATTATGTTGTTAAGAATTTTGCTTATGATTATGATAAGATTTATACGCTTTCTTCTGGATATATACCAGATATTGAAATTGTATATAAGTCGAAAAAAGGAATCTGCTATGATATCTCTGCAATTATGGCTTCCATGTTGCGAAGTCAAGGAGTGGAAGTAAAGCTTGTTACTGGCTATACGCCGAATATTGAGGGTGTATATCATGCATGGAATTCAGTTTACGACGAAAAGAGTAAAAAGTGGTTTACAATTGATGCCACATATGATATAGCAATGTATAAAGCAAAAAAGAGTTATAAGATGAAAAAGAGTTACTCAGATTACTCGGATATCAAATACCAGTATTAATAGGTATGAAAATAAATAGAGCTTATCAGAATAACATGTAAGTGTTATAAAAAATATAGTTTTGCTAGTATGTTTGGTAAATGAAGAGGAAGTAAACCGTGTAGGTTTACTTCCTCTTTTTGAATTCATGACAAGACATGCGAACGAGCATGGGAAGCGAAAAAACTTGCGTAGCGAGTTTCTTTCGCTTTGTAAAAAATTTCTAAATCTTAGTTACTGCTTAGAAAGTCCTGAGATTTACTGGGATACGGACTGTATGAAATTTTTTTTATGGAAAACTGTTGGCTATTATATACAAAAAACATCAGTTTAATTGTACAAGTGGTGATTATTGTAAAAGGAAGATTTTTACTGTATAATTTTAGTATTGTAGCTTGGGTTAACGGTTGTAGAAGGGGAGGTAAGCATGAAGTATATTATTAAGAAAGTAACATCCATGTTATTGATCACCATTTGTTGTTTATCAATATTTCAAGGGATCAATACTAGGGAAGTCTATGGAGCAACAAAGTATGTGACACGCGAAAAGATGATTGAGATGATTGTAAAGGAATTAGGGGTAAAAATTAATAAAACTAGTTCACAGCCATATATTGAAGCAGCAAAAAAGATAGGTCTTATCACAGAAAAAACCTTCACAAAATACAATGCAAATGCCTCCAAGATTGACGTTGCCATCTTACTGGTTCGAGCAGACGAATATTTAAATGGAGAGACAATACCAAACTCATTGATGAAAGAAATCATTGAACAAAGAATATCAGACATTGGAAAGGTAAAAAAGGTTCTCCAACCCTATCTTGCTAAAGCATATGCTTTAGGCTACATCAAGGGAAACTCAAATGGCTTGTATAGCAAAAATAGAAAATTTAACCCTAATAATAAAGTGACTGTAACTTATGCAAAGCAATTGGTGAGCTTTATCAATGACAAAGGCAAACGTCATGAGATTTCACCAGATGGACAATTGATCAGGATAACTAACTTGCCTGAATTTGCAGAGTATTATCCTTACATATTGGCTAGCTTTCCGAATGATTATTATGATTGGGAATTTGCATTTATGAGAGCTAAAGTAGGAGATAAATTAATATATGGTACAGACGAATGGGTAAGTGGTTATGATTATGCAGCACCTGTTGACTTGTATAACTATAGAAATAATGATGAGATATGGTATTCGTATCTAAGTAGATCCAAAATATCATCTAGCGACTTATTTAGTAATTGTGATGATAAGTGGGAAAAGAATGCTTATGATCATTTATCATGTATTTTTAATGTTGATTATAGAACTATAAAAGATAATAAAGAATGGCTTGAGAAATTAGTACTGACAGATTTTAATGGGAAAGTAGCTCCTGATGCAGTTAGAAAAATGATACTAGACTATGTAAATAATGCAATTAAGAATAAAACAGTAATTGAAAGTAGAATGATAGGAGTTGATAAATCATCTATATTTATAAGTAATGGTATTGCATATATTCGTGCATATGTTTCTTTCCGGCTTGTATCCAGTAAGGAACTAGATAGGGTTATGGATTCACCCATAGTTTTTACTAGAGACACATATCCATACTTTATTGATCTTAAACTTAATGAATGGAGAGACTGCTACATTAATCTAAAGGTTAATGCTATGTATGATAATTGTGGGATAGAGAGAACAATTATAAATGATTATTTACATGATGTTAGGGTGGTGATAGGAGTTGAATAAATTGTGTAAGGGGATAGTT
>JAEYWQ010000353.1 GCA_023428885.1 Bacillota bacterium | reverse complement strand
GTTATCTTCTTCCACAAAGATTTGTCCATCTGTTAGTTCCCCAGAAATTACATAGCAACCAGCCTCGTTAATACTAACAATCCCGTCTGTAACCGTGGCGCCTGCACCATTTACAGTAGCGCTACTTCCTTCTAGAGTAATCGTTGTAGTACTTGCTTTATCATACTCAGTATACGTATCCTCCGTGCTATAAGCCACATCCTCGGCAGCTAAATATTGGGTCAGATCCGTAACCTTAGTTGTATTATGATCTCTACCTTCTGTTTGACTTAAACTCCCAGCACTATCTTGAACCTTCCCTGCCGTGTTATTTTCATTCGTCGTGCTCTTGGAACAGCCTGTTACTAACATACTAGTTACTACAATTCCTACGAACATTGATTTTGCATATTTCTTTATCCTCATAACGAACCTCTCTTCTATTATAGCTAAATTGTGGAGCATACTGGCTATAACTCTTCTTTTGTAACTTTAGGTCTTGATAGAACAACCGGTAAGTTACCATTACGACAACGTATCTCATCAATCATAGCCTTGGGATTTACATCTTTTTTCAATTCCACTAGATATAACAACTCAAACATACTTCCAAGATTCGTTGTTTTAACCCGATCCATCTCATTCTTAATAAGATATTTATCAAAAATATCCTCAAAGATATCCGTATAGTCTAAATTTTCAGGAATTGTTATCTTAAGCTCCTGCTCTGCTTCCTTCTTTTCTCCAAAATGCAATACATGCATTAATAAAAGTGCAAGACTTAACAGTACCGTAACTAATAGTGCAAACGTGATATATCCCATACCTGCTGCTAATCCAACTGCCATACTAAAAAATAAACTGCTAATTTCTCGTGAACTGCCTGGTACAGAGCGAAATCGAACTAGACTAAATGCACCTAGAACAGCCACGCCGGTGCCTAAATTACCATTAACCATCATAACAACAATTTCAACTAAGGCTGGTAATAAGACAAGCGTCGTTACAAAGCTTTTATTATAACTTCCACACAACATATAAACTCTCGCTATCATAAAACCAAATAATAAAGCACCAAGGGTACAGATCACCACCCCCTCAATGGATAAATTCCCTGATTCAATAATACTTGTAAACATTCTTCATCCTCCGATTGATTATTTTCTATTCCACCCAAAACAAATTGCTTTGGTGCATGGTTTTTTTTATAGACACTCCCGTATTTTGAAAATGAAACAGGATATATCTGCAACTCTGAAAGAGTATGTGCTAACCACATTGGCATTGCTGCATTCACCTTAATCTCAAGTAAATGCATATTTTCTGCTAGTAAAAGTTCTCCATGATCGCCCAGCTCTAAAGATAAGTCATATTCTCTACTACGAATCCTAGTATCGAATGTCATACGTATTTCAGAATCTTGAGTTCCATGATAAGCCAAGCGATCATAGGCCAGGAATAACTTCGGTTCTGGGTGATACTTCTCTAGAAAGTAGTCAATTTCATTCATAATCTGAGTGTACTTATCCGGCTTCTTACCTTCTTCTAGGTAGGCTTTTGTCTCATTCAGTGTAAGAGAAACTCTCCGTTTAAACACTACTCCTTTATACTTCTTCTTTATTTCTAGAAATACCTTACTTTCTAAATCAGGTATTCCATAGCAGCGAACACGGAACTTCTCTTTATAAATTGGTTTCTCAATGGATTTATTGACCAGTTCATAGTGATTTGTGTCATAGTAAATATTACAGATGGTATAGTGCCCATATTCATCTAACGTCATATAAGGCTCAATAGCTTGCAGAAATCTATAATATTGCTCATCGTCAAGTAAGTACTTCTTTTCGATTCTTTGAAAGACATGATTAATTTGTGCCATATGCCTTCTCCTTCACTTCTTATCTCATCGCTTCTTTTAATTCATACTTCAAATTATAGATGTTACTTATGTAAAATCTATGGGCAGACTGTGAAAAAATGATGAACTAGCTTCTATCCTCGCCAAATATCCTATGATTTAGAAAAGGACTAGGGATACAAAACGACTGATTAAGCCGATCTGAATCCCTAGTCCTTTCCATCCCTAAATATAATGAGTTAAGCGCTTTGCTAATACCTCAGTTTGAGCTCTTTCTCTATCTACTAGTCGATTACCCAGCTCTTGAAACCGCTTTATTGCTTCCGTGGTGCATTCATCCATCTTAGGTACAGTTTCATCGGTATGTAATATAAATCTCACATAATCCTGAGGCTGGTTAATTGACTTATATAATCTTCGTAATTGATAATCTACGGTTTGCTCATTCCCATCCATTAAGATATCAAGCATAGGCAAGGCCCATTGAAATAAGCCCCAAAACTTAGCTTTACGACAGCTATAGGACTTTGTATTCTTCGCATTCCCCACAGAAACCGTTAAAATTTGGTTAAGTCGAGAACAATCAGGTAACTTAAGCGCTTCAATAAGAGCACAAAGAGATGGATTATTCGCTATTACCCCACCATCTACCAAACAACCATAACAGCTTTTTCTCTCCTTTTTGCATGTTGGTGGAAAATAGGTTGGGGCTGCTGTAGAAGCCAGAATGGCATCCTTTAACAGATAATTTCTTCGCTCATCCGCTCTTCCGGTAACTGAATTAAAGAATACTGCCTTTCTTTGGGTAATATCATAGGAAGTTAACAAACATGGCTTTCTTAAGTTACCCAGGGTATCCTCATGGAAGTATTCCACTAGCATCCCTTCTAGATTTTTATTGGTATATTTGGCACCCCAGAAGGGATAAAAAAACTGACGCTTAAAGATATAGTTCCCATAATCAATATAGGCTTGAGTCACTTCTTGCGCAGAAAACTTTGACTCTCCTCGCTCATTTGGATACAAATACAATACAGTTAGTATCGATCCTGTACTTGTTCCTGCAACTAAATCAAAGTAATCACCAATTCGTGCTTTAGGATTATTACTATATTTTTGAAGCATTTCTTCCAGTGACTGTAATAAAATGGCGGAGATAATACCACGCATTCCCCCGCCGTCAATTGATAATATTCTTTTTTCCATCACTAGACCCTTGGTTTCTAATTAGTAAATCATATGCTTTATCTATAAAACCATGCCAAAATTAATATATCCGCTTTCCCCACTGATAGCTCTTCATATCCACTGTCCCATTGGAAAGGAAACCCACACCCTCTTGTTTTAATAATTCAATCTGTCGATTTTCTCCACCAAAGGCAAAGGCTTTCGATACCTCTCCTTTGATATTTACTACCCGATGGCATGGAATTGTCTTAGGATCAGGATTTACATGAAGTGCATATCCAACAATTCTAGATAACCTGCGGTTTCCTGCTAACGCTGCTACCTGACCATAGGTAGCAACCTTACCACAAGGAATTTCTTTGACCACTTCATAAATTTTTTGAAATGTATTCATTTCTTCCATTTCAAACACTCCTTTGCTCTAACTTGCTATCTTAGTATCCTTACCTCCATAATAATATCCTAGGCTACATAAAGCAACAGTAATAATTACAAACAGCCAAAATGAAGGGTGTGTTACTGTGCCTGCAAGTATGATAAGGGATCCTACAATAGCAAAGGCTGGCACAACATATGCCATGAACTTGCCCTTAACTTGACCTTTTTTACCAAGGCGAATGACAGTTATATATAGCAAGATATAAATTACATAACTTAAGCCAATTGGAACCTCTGAAACATCTCCAATCATGGATGCACTCTGTGTCAGGTAGTTGATAA
>JAEYWQ010000274.1 GCA_023428885.1 Bacillota bacterium | reverse complement strand
TCATCTTCCATTCCCAATTTGGACTTCCTAAAGTACCTGGACAGTTAATTCTTGCTTTATCAGTCAATTCCAAGATATCTTGAATCGGCAATATTGACATATAACAATTTTGCTTGAATGTAAATTCAACCAAACCGCGATATGCTGGTGTAACTGTGCATCCATATCGTTTCAAGTTTTTACGTACTCTTTGCTTAATCTTATCTGCTTGTGATTCATACCATCCACGAATTGTCTGATTGTCATGAGTTCCAGTATATAGGATTAAATGTTCCACATGATCATAGATTGAGTTTTCTTCCTCATCTGGATTAAAGTTAAACTGAACAATACGCATTCCTTTAAAACCATAGTGATCACGTAATTGCAATACTTCAGGTCTTAGATCTCCAAGATCCTCTACAACGATATCAATGTCAGGAATTTCTTTGAATATGGTATCAAATAACGCATAACCAGGTGCTTCCACCCATTCTCCTTCGATTGCTGTATCACAACTAGAAGGTATCTTCCAGTATGTATCAAACGCACGGAAATGATCAATACGGATGATATCGAATAATTTTGCATTATAACGTAGGCGTTCTACCCAAAAACCAAACTTCGTCTCCTGTAAATAATCCCAGTTATAGATTGGATTACCCCAACGCTGACCAGTGGTAGAAAAATAGTCTGGTGGAACCCCTGCAACAAAGGCTGGCTTAGAGTCTGCATCCAATAGAAAACAGCTCTGATTTGCCCAAACGTCTAAAGAATCAATTCCTACATAGATTGGAATATCGCCCATAATCTCGATGCCATTCTCATTCGCATAAGCCTTTAATTTCATCCATTGTTGGTAAAACTTAAACTGTACAAACATCTCATATTCAATCTGAGAAGTTAAATGACTCAAATCATATTTATGGTCAATGATCCATAATTGCTGTTCTTTTGGCCACTCATTCCAACAGATTAAGTTGTTTTGCTTCTTTAAACTTAAGAACACTGCATAATTGTACACCCACTCTTGTGAAATGAAATCAATATACTCCTTAGACTTTTCTTTGGTTTGAAATACTTCAAAGGCTTTCTTTAGGTAAAATCCCTTAAACTCACGTACGCCGTTATAATCTATCCTAGAAGCAGTTTTTTTGAATGCTGGTACCTTATCAAGTAATCCTTCTTCACACAATTTTTCCAAGCTAATATAGATTTCATCTCCAGCCATAGATGAATATGGCTGGTATGGTGAATTGCCGAATCCAAGCGGGTTTAACGGAAGAATCTGCCATAGATTCCAGCCTGCTCTTTTACAAATATCAATATAGCGATAACTTTCTTCTCCAAAGTCACCAACTCCATGTAAGGAAGGTAATGACGCCACAGGCGTCAATGTTCCCGCTTTTTTCATGGTTACTCCTCCTAACTCAATTTCCATATTTCTTCATTATACTGCGCAATGGTACGGTCGGAGGAAAAGTAACCTGCATGAGCAATGTTAACCAACATCTTTTTAGCCCAATCCATACGATTATTATAAGCAGCAAAAGCTTTTTCTTTCATTATAATATAATCATTAATATCAAGTAAAGTCATAAACCAGTCTTTGTTCATGATTTCCTTATATAGACGTTGTAGATTCTCTTTCTTACCAAGAGCTAACATAACATCACTTACAATAAAATCAACTAACTCTTTGATATGTTCATCCTTTTCACAGATTTCCTTGGAGGAATAATCAGCATTTTCATAGTGTTTAATAACTTCATCACTGGATGCACCAAAGATAAAGATGTTATCATCCTTAACTAATTCATGAATTTCTACGTTAGCACCATCCTCTGTTCCAAGAGTAACAGCTCCATTTAACATAAATTTCATATTACCTGTACCACTTGCCTCTTTGGAAGCTAAGGAAATCTGTTCGGAAATATCACATGCTGGAATCAGTTTTTCAGCTAAAGTAACATTATAGTTTTCTACCATAACTACCTGCATATAAGGACTAACATCGGAATCCGTAGCAATTAATTCTGATAAACATAAAATTAAGTGAATAATATCCTTAGCGATTGTATATGCTGGAGCAGCCTTTGCACCAAAGATTAAGGTAATTGGAGTCTTAGGCAGCTTTCCGCTCTTGATTTCAAGGTATTTATGAATGATATAAAGTGCATTCATCTGTTGACGTTTGTACTCATGCAAACGCTTAATCTGAATATCAAAGATGGAGTCTGCATTTAAGCTAATATTTTGTGTTCTTTGTAAATACTTAGAAAGCTCTACTTTTCCCTCATGTTTGATGGATAAAAGTTCTTCTAAAACACTTGTGTCCTCTGTGAACTTTAATAATTTTTCAAGCTCAGTAGCATCCTTTTTGAAACCTTCACCAATTAATCTGGTAATCAGATTGGTTAATGGATGGTTACAGTGTAATAACCAACGACGGAAGGTAATTCCGTTTGTTTTATTATTAAAACGTTCTGGATAAATCTCATAGAATTTATTCAGTTCATTTTTCTTTAAGATATCGGTATGAAGGGCAGCAACACCATTCACGCTGAATCCGTAATGAATGTCAATCCAAGCCATATGCACACGGTCTTTAGAATCAATGATAGCCAAGTCATCATCATCATATGTTTCTTTTACTTTTTCATCCAATACTTTGATTATTGGAATCAGATGTGGCACTACTTTTTCAAGATACTCTATTGGCCAAGTCTCAAGTGCTTCTGCTAAGATAGTGTGATTTGTATATGCACACACCTTAGATACGATCGCAATCGCTTCATCTTCTTCAATTCCTTTTAATTTCAATAAACGAATTAGTTCTGGAATTACTAAGGTTGGATGAGTATCATTGATTTGAACCACAGCATAATCAGCAAGATCGTGAAGATTACTTCCCTTTGCAAGAGCTTCCTCTAAAATCAGCTGTGCACCATTACTTACCATGAAGTATTGTTGGTAGATACGTAATAACTTACCTTCTTCATCACTATCGTCTGGATATAAGAATAAGGTTAAGTTCTTCATGATTTTTTCTTTGTCAAAATCAATACCCTTCTTAACGATAGACTCATCTAAGCTATCTATATCGAACAGGTGAAGTTTATTGGATCCATTTTCATAACCAGTAACATCAATATCATAAAGCGTAGAAACTAATGTAAAATCTACAAATGGTACTTCATAATGTTTTTCAGTCTTCGTTAACCAGCTTTTTTTGTTTATCCAAGGATTCTTCTCTTCTTTTTGAAGATTCTCTTCGAATACCTGACGGAATAATCCAAAGTGATAATTTAAACCGATACCATCACCGTTTAAT
>JAEYWQ010000271.1 GCA_023428885.1 Bacillota bacterium | reverse complement strand
GACCATGGAAGAGCAATTTGGGGTGAAGTTGCTATGCCAGGATATGGATTATATGATCGAGCTCTTGGCGCATGTTACTTGAATGGAATCTGGGAGAGTATTGACAAATTAGCACGAACAAAGCAATAATATATCTAAAATAATAGAAAAGATTACTGGGTATATTGAGTGATAAGAGGAAAGAACATTGAATGAGGATTTATTACAAATCAAAAGTGATGAAGAAAAAGCGCAGAAAGCAAGTAGCAATGTATATGATGACTTACGTAGAGAAATAATTGAATTAACGCTGAAGCCAGGTGCTCTTATAAGTATCAAAGATTTATGTGAGCATTTTGGGACCAGTCGCTCTCCAGTGCGTGATGCATTGATTCGACTTGCACAGGAAGGCCTAATTACTACTCTACCACAGAGGGGGACTATGGTATCAAAAATCGATTTCTCACGTGTGGAGCAGGAACGGTTTTTACGTGTGTGTGTGGAAGAGCGGGTTATGGATGAATTCATTATGACTCATAAAGCAGAAGATATTGAACTACTTGAAAAGTATCTTGTAATTCAGAAAGATGCTGTCGAATCAAACGACTATCGTCGATTTATTGAAATGGATGACAAGTTTCACAGTGCATTCTATACTGCGACCAATAAGAATTTCTGCGTAGAAACAATACAGAAGGTATCGGGCCATTACAGACGGTTCCGTCTACTAACCACGATTGATAAGAATATCTCAGAAGATGTAATTGATCAACATGCGAAGATAATAACAGCTGTAAAAGAAAAGAATGTAGATAAAATGCATCAATATCTAAAAATGCATTTTATGAAAATTCATGATGAAGAAATTATTTTCTGCAAGAAATTTCCTAATTTATTTACAGAAGGAGATCTTCGAGAACAAGAACTAAAGTTCTGGAATACGGATTTCCTGGCAACATTAAAAAACTGAAAGTGGTGTAGCTTATGAAGTTAAATGATAAAGAACTTGCCAACAAGGCCCAATGGGAGCAAGCAGGGATAGGCTTGTTTGACTATGACCGCCAGCAAATGTGCAAGGATACGAAAGAAGAACCAACATGGATTCACTTTGGAGCGGGTAATATCTTTAGAGCATTCCCAGCAGCTCTGCAACAAAGCTTACTGAATGAAGGTCTAACAAGCAAAGGAATTATTGCTGTTGATGGTTATGATGGCGAAATCATAGATATGATGTTTCGACCACACGATAATTTGAATCTTTTAGTTACTCTAAAAGCGAATGGCACCATTGAAAAAACTGTCATTGGCAGTATTGCAGAGTCCTTGATTCTGGATAGTAAGAATGAAGTTGAATATACAAGGTTGAAAGAAATCTTTAGAAGCAGAAGTCTACAGATGGTAAGCTTCACGATTACAGAAAAGGGATATAGTCTGGTAAACGGTAAGGGTGAATTTCTACCTGATGTAATCAAGGATATTAAAGAAGGTCCAGCTAGCCCTGATAGTTATATTGGTAAACTTACTGGTCTTTTGTATGAGAGATATAAAGACGGTGCTGATCCAATTGCACTTGTAAGTATGGATAATTGCTCCCATAATGGTACGAAACTCTATGAAGCAGTTCATGCATTTGCTCTTAAGTGGACAGAAAATGGATTAGTTGATGCTGGATTTAAGGATTATGTTGATAATCCTGATAAGGTATCTTTCCCATGGAGTATGATAGATAAGATTACACCTCGCCCTGATGACAGTGTCAAGGAAATGCTAGCTCAAGTAGGCTTTGAAGATATTGAGGGAATCATAACAACAAAGAAAACCTATGTTTCACCGTTTGTTAATGCGGAAGAAGCACAATATCTTGTGATTGAAGATAAATTCCCAAATGGACGTCCTCCTCTTGAAAAGGCTGGAGTAATATTTACCGACCGTGAAACGGTAGATAAAGTGGAGAAGATGAAGGTATGTACCTGTCTGAACCCTCTTCATACAGCACTGGCTGTGTTTGGATGCTTGCTTGGTTATACCAAGATTAGTGATGAGATGAAGGATAAGGAGCTTGTTGAGCTTGTGAATGTGATAGGATATAAGGAAGGTCTTCCAGTTGTTGTGAATCCAGGTATCATATCTCCAAAAGCCTTCATCGATGAAGTACTGAATGTCCGTATCCCAAATCCGTTCATGCCTGATACGCCACAGCGTATCGCATGTGATACATCACAGAAGATTTCAATCAGATTCGGAGAAACAATTAAATCATACATGGCAAGTAAAACCTTGGATGTAAAAGAACTGAAAATGATTCCGCTAGTCTTGGCTGGATGGTGTCGCTATCTTATGGGTGTGGATGATGAAGGCAAGAGCTTTGATATTAGCCCAGATCCTATGTATGATGTATTAAAGGATAAGCTTTCAGGGCTTACCTTAGGACAAAAAGGTTCCTTCCATGATATATTACAGCCAATACTTAGTGATAAAAAGATCTTTGCTGTTGATTTATATGAGGCAGGTCTTGGAGAGCTTGTAGAAGCAGACTTTGCAGAGTTAATTGCTGGGCCTGGCGCTGTACGCGCCACTTTAAAAAAGCAACTTGCAGAGTAAAATATCAGACTGTATAAAATATATTAATTAGAAAATATTAAGAAAAAATAGCTTGTGCCTTTCATGGTACAAGCTATTTTTAACCAATACATGCACGGTAGACATAAGATCGTCTGCTGTGCAGACAATCTATTATCTACAATCTTTATCCATAAAATCTACGTTAGGCATAATGAATAAATGTGGTTCCTGGAGATAATCCTGTACTATTCTTAATGCTTCACCGAAACGTTGATAGTGAACTACTTCACGCTCTCTTAAGAACTTCAGAGGTTCAATAACATCTGGGTCGTCAGCAATATCTAACAAGTATTCATAGGTTGCACGTGCTTTTTGCTCAGCTGCCAGGTTTTCTGTTAAATCAACGATTGGATTACCTTTCACTTGCATTGCAGCTGCAGTATATGGGGTACCATTCGCACCACATGGATAAACTCCTTTGTCATGTTCTACATAATAACCAGCAGCACCAGCTTTTTGAATTTGCTCAGGGGTTGCTCCCTTTAATAATTGACGTACCATGGAACCAACCATTTCTAAGTGAGCTAGTTCCTCTGTTCCGATGTCATTTAAGGTTGCAATCGCTTGAGGAGTTATCATGGTAAATCTTTGACTTAAATATCTTAAGGAAGCGCCTAACTCACCATCAGGTCCGCCATATTGGGTTAGTATACACATAGCCATTGCTGGATTAGGGTTTTTAATTCTAACAGGATACTCTAATATCTTTTCGTAGGTCCACATAAAAAATAAACTCCTTTGAGTTGTTTGTTGATAGAATATTATATGAATTAAAATTTATTGGGTTCCCAATATCTTCACATTCTTTGAATTCATGGTAAACTATCCTTATTTTCTATCCGCGAAGATGGCATAGATTACAAAAGTATAAGTTCTTTGACAATTATAGTAAAGCTAACCATAAAATAAGAGGAGATCTCATAAGATATTAAATCTCCTCTATTTACTATATGCGGCATAAATTATTATAGTATAAAGTTCTTCTATTACAATTTAAAATTAGCTTCGCACTCCCAAGGCCATGGCTCTTCAATCCACTGCCATGGACAGCTACTAATATCATCCTGGGTATACATTCCAAAACATTGGTTATATTCCTCCTGTAAGTCACGATATGATTTGGCGTAAACGTTACGAGCCTCTAGAGCTTCTTGATCGTAAGGATGGGTATTTAAGTATAAGCCCAGATCCTCTACCATAATG
>JAEYWQ010000214.1 GCA_023428885.1 Bacillota bacterium | reverse complement strand
CATCATCAAATTCTTCAACCTGAGCACCGATTTCGACTAATTTTGCAGTAATTGCCTCTAAGTGCTTAGGGATAACATTCTTAATTGTTACATCACCATGGGTAGCCGCTGCTGCACACATAAAAGTTCCGGCTTCAATCTGGTCAGGAATAATGGAATAGGTACTACCATGAAGTGCATGAACCCCTCGGATACGGATAACATCAGTCCCTGCACCCTTAATATTGGCACCCATACTATTTAAGAAGTTAGCTACGTCTACGATATGTGGTTCTTTTGCCGCATTTTCAATTAAGGTTTGACCTTCTGCTAAAGATGCTGCTAACATGATATTTATAGTGGCACCTACTGAAGCAAAATCAAGATAAATATGGCTACCTACTAACTTATTTGTTTGTGCTTGAATGGAACCATGCTGTATCTTAACTTCTGCACCAAGTGCTTCAAATCCCTTGATATGAAGGTCGATAGGGCGACTACCAATATTACAGCCTCCTGGTAGGGAAACCGCTGCTTTTTTATATTTACCTAATAAAGCACCTAATAAATAATAGGAACCTCGAATTCGTCTTACAAAATCATCCTCAACACTATTTGATTTGATGGACCCGCCGTTAATCTTAACTGTATGGCGATCCACTTTTTCTACTTTTGCACCTATTACTTCAATCGCTTGTAAAAGTACACTTATATCACTAACATCAGGTAAATTCTCTATAGTTACGGTTTCATCCGTCATAATTGCTGCTGCTATAATTCCTAGTGCTGCGTTTTTTGCACCACTAATTGTAACCTCGCCAGCTAGGGGCTTACCACCCTTTATAATATACTGCTCCATTGCACACCTCGATTTATTATTAATGCAGTTATATCAAGCTTAAGTCTCATATTTATCGTAAAAATGCACATAAACTGCGTTTCTAATTTGTGTAAATTGATATCTAAACTTGATTATATCACAAAGATGAAATTTGTAAATCATTTTTTACCCTAAAACGCTGTATTTTCCTAGTTTCTTGTGATTTAGCGTTAGAAATAAATTATATTTTTACTATTGTACCGACTTTTTCTACTATTGTCGCTAAAGTAGCTTCTATATCCATGTTTTCACAGTTAATAATCAGATCTGCATACCTTTCATAAAGTGGACATCTCTCCTTGTATAAGCCTTCTAAATCTTGCCCTGCCTTAAGAACAACACCACGTTGTCTGATATTCCCTAAACGATTTGCAATCGTCTGATAGTCGAGTTTTAAATATACGATAATGCCAATGCTAGATAAGTGCTCCATCGCCGCTTCACCATAAATTACACTTCCCCCAGTTGCAATTACAGTATGATTTGTAAGAATGGATGCATTTACTTCATTTTCAATTTGAATAAAACCATCAAGTCCTTCTTCCTTGATAATATCCTTCAGCAAGCGCCCTTCTCTCTCCTGAATTAATATGTCGGCATCGATAAACCGAAAACCTAATACTTTTGCTAGAATTACACCAAGGCTACTCTTACCTGCACCTGGCATACCAATCAAAACAATATTCTTATCTTTCATTATATCCTCCACGTGTCTTGCTTAAACTGTTTTGTGCCCTCGCAGTTTACTTTTTCTTCTTTCTAACAGAATATCCAAAGGTCCCTAATAGGTCACCAATTCCATAATAATCACCATGGGAATAAACAACTGGTTTTGCATGATTTAATTCAAATTTACCATTTTCCTGCAAAAACTCTTTGTTTACATTAACAGCCACTACATCTGCTAAGAACATGTCATGAGAACCCAACTTAATGATTTCACGTAATCGGCATTCAATATTAACAGGAGATTCTTGTATCAATGGTGCTTTTACTTGTTGTCCAATCATTGGTGTCAATCCCATATCTTTAAACTTATCCGTATCCTTTCCTGATCTAACACCGCAATAATCTGTAGCTTTGACTAACTCTTCAGTTGTTAAATTTATTACAAACTCCTTCGTTCTTTCTATCAATTTGTAAGAATATCGTTCTGGGCGAATGGATATCGAAACCATCGGTGGATTCGTACAAACAGTTCCGCACCATGCTACTGTGATAATATTATTGTTCCCATTTTCATCAGAACAGCTCACCATAACTACTGGCAATGGATACAACATATTCCCAGGTTTAAATACCACCTTTTTCATAAAATGACCTCTCTTTATTATTTTTTATTTTAAAATCGCAAAAATCATAGTATAATAGGGTATAACTAAGAAAGACATCAAGAATCCTAAGCTAGATTCCAGTGTCAAGATATCGAGGTGATTGTAATGGCATCAAACTATATTGAAATAGAATCGGCAACCGATGGTTTTGAAAAGCTTGTTAAACAGGATATGAAATTTAAAACAGGGAACTTTATTTGGCGTGTAAAGTTCACCGCTCCTCTTAACCCTGCCACCGTTAATAATATGAATCTATATGTTACCACCTCAGCTGAGGTTCCCTTGAAAACAGGAATCCGTTATGATTCAGTGAATAACTACATTGAAATAGAACCGTTGGAACCATATGCTAAAAATGAATCCTACATTCTTAATATTTCAAAGAATGTAGAATCCAAAGGTGGGCAAAAACTAAAGAATGCAGTTCGACTAAAGTTTAAGATTTAATATCTTCCTTTTTTACTACCATTAAGTCCGTTTCAGCAAAATGTCCAGTTTGTGATAATATTTTTAACTGCTCGGAACTACGTTTTTCTGACTTTTGCATAATATTATCTAGGTAGGAGAAAATTGCTTGTAAAGCATTTTCTCTTTTCTTATGCATAAATTCAGTAAATTCATTCTGTAGTGCTATAAAAGCTTCCATTTCAATCTCGTAATCACGCTCAGTAATATAGTCATAAGCAAAACCCATATAGTCCTCTAAGGTATATTTATGAAGATGAATACGATTATTAAAGATCGAATTCAACTGTGAATTACTTCGCAATAAGCGATTAATCTTTTCTCTAGAATCTTCAAGAATTATCGCTATATTATTTTGATAAAGATTACTTAATTCTAGCAATGCCTTCATTGTATCACTGGCAATCACTCCAGCGTTCTCAATAATAATCACACAATCTTTTAATTGCTCTTTTTTCGTCAACAGATTCATATGGTTTAACTTCTCCCCATTAATTAGAGCAATTTTAGTTGATTGTATTAATTTCATACGATGTAGCCACTTGGCATAACATTTAGCCAGGCGTGTCTTACCACTTTGTGGCTCTCCAGTGATAATCACATTCTTTGATCTCTGGGTTAGTATCTGATCCATGCTACGAACTAATTGCTTGCGAACCACTTCCATACGCATGAAGTTCCCATAGATATCTAACAAACTCACTTGATTCTTTGTAAGCTGTAGGAGTAAATCCTCCTCATCCTCTCCAATTAGCTGTTCATTAGAGAGAACTTTTAAGTTAATTTTCTTTTGCTTTTTTGAAGAATGTTTTTCTTCTGACTCTTTGCTTGTTTGTTTTGTAGTGGAATCAATTTCAGCTGTAATCTCCATTGCCACTGCTATCTCACTAAAGTCTTTTTCTTTTAACAATCGTCTTATTTCTTCTTTTACTTCTTTCTCTATCTCAGTATTCTGTAAAGCATGTGCAGATGCTTCCTTTGTCGTAGCTTCCTGGTCTAAAGGATCAGCTTCATCCTCTTCACATACAGAATCTGTCAGATTCGGCATGCTCTTTGATTCAGCATCAAACTCATCTTGTAATTTGACACCGAATTCATTCTCTATCTCAGTAATTAACTCATCCTGGAATTGTAGTGCCACATTAACTGAGGCTTCTTGCTTGACTTCTTTTTCGATTAGTTTTTCCTCTTCTTGAAATGTAAATTCAAGCTGTTCTGCCAAAGCACTTTCTAAATCAAAAAAGTCATCCTCATCAAGCTTTTTGTTCTGTTGAAGGTTCGTCTCAAACGCTCTCTCCTTGATCTCATTTATCTTGCCTTCAACGTTTTCTTCCAGATTGCCTTCTAAATTTCCTTCTGATGTTTCTTCTAGATCTACTTCAAGGTTTTCTTCCAGATCTACTTCTGGGTTTTCTTCCAGATCTACTTCTAGGTTTTCTTCCAGATCTACTTCTAGGTTTTCATCCAAATCTACTTCTGGCTTTTCTTCCAGGTGTCCTAGGTTAATATCTTCCAGGTGTCCCTCGGCAAAACCTTCAACATTCTCCTCCATGAAAATCTCATCGATATTTGTTCTGTCAACATCATCGTCATTATCGACATCATTAACTTCATACTCATAATCATTCTCCTCATTGGAGGATGTAGTCTTATCATTGGCTGTGGATGTTTCAATCTCTTCTGGCTTCGTTACAATAACTTCTTCTTCAATCTGAATCTCACCACGGTAATAAGCGCGAAGAGCCTTTGCACGTTCCACATACTCCCCACTTCCAAACCAAAGTACAATATCATCGCATTCAGCCAAGCATTCATCTTTCATTCCTGCTTTGTGATATAGTTTTGCTAGTTCGTAAGCCCAGCTCTCGATATACTCAGCATTTTTCAAATCTACTAAGTCTTCAATTAATTTGACCAGTGGTGCTTGTGCCATTTTATCAATACTATAACGGAAGATATATTGATAGAAGTCCTTTGGTGCTATTCTAATAAACTCAGCTAGATAACGCTTTGCTTCCTCTATATCATTCAGCTTAATGGAAAGATGTACTAGTTGAGCAATTATTCTTCTGCTAGGCGTCTTTTGAGAAATCTTTATATAAAGTTTTCTTGCTTCTTCATATTTCATATTCTGGAAATAGCTTTCAGCAACGACACTTAAATCGGACATATTCTTGAGTTTTTTCTTATCAATACCCTCTGCAATCGATAATGCTTCATGTGGTTTTCCTTCTTCTAAGCATTTTCTTATTTTCTCGATTAGAATAATTGTCTTATACTTCTCCATTTTATTTCCCCCAAAATCAATTACATAAATTCAGCTTTTCATACAATTGTTCTAGTGTATAGGCCTTACCCTGCACTGTTAACGCTTCTGGTAATGTAGAATTCAAGATACATCTGCCTTGATTCATCATAATAACACGGTCACACAACTCAGAAACTTCTTCCATATAATGACCAATGTACAAGATCGCAGTCCCTTCATTCTTTAATACACGAATTGCATTCAAAATCTCTTTTCTTGATTGAATATCAATACCCACTGTTGGCTCATCAAGAACTACCAATTCTGGCTGGTGAAGTAAGGCTACCCCTATATTTAAGCGGCGCTTCATTCCACCTGAATATTCTTTGACCTTCTTCTTCAGATGTACTTTGGAAAAACCAATCATTTCACATATTTTTTCTATACGCTCCTTCAAAACTTTAGAGTCCACATGATAAGCATTTGCCCAAAAAATCAAATTATCATAGCCAGTTAAGGATTCATATAGAGCAATATCTTGCGGTACAAACCCCAAGCTTTGACGCATCTTCTCTGGATGTTTTAGAATATCTTGACCATGCAATAAAATCTGACCTTCATCAGGTCGAACTAAGGTAGCAATCATTGCAACAGTTGTCGATTTTCCTGCTCCATTCGGTCCAATAAGGCCTGTAATCTCTCCTGCTTTCAAGGAAAAGGAGAGATCACTGACCACCTTTTGTTTTTGATAGGATTTACTAATATGAATTAAGTCAAGCATTATTTTCCCTCTTCTATCATTTTAACGAACAGTTAACCTAATCTTACCATCAACATGGCTAATTAACAAGATAAACCTGAAACATCCAATAAATCAAAGCTAGTTTGTTCGTACTTTAATGGGATAAATTCCGCTTCTCTTGCATTGATGGAACTACGATAATCCACAACCACAGTCTGTTGTCGATTATCGATTAATTTCTGCCCTAAGACATAATTTACGTCGAAACGGCTTGTAATTGCTGGTGTTGTTCCTCTTGCTGGTACAATCATTTGCACCTGATTTTGTTCCAATAATTCAAAAATTGGCTCCCAAATGTAAATATCCTTCGCAGCACCGAACGGATTATCTATAAAGATTACCTTTCGCAAAGACGGATTATCACTGCGGTGAGAATTAATATTTGAAATATACGTAATAATTGCAATCAAAAACTGGGTATAGATACCCTGAGACTGTCCAGTACTACCAACAGCCTCTTCATAGCGAAGATGGCGACTTTGCTCCTTGATTCGCTCTCTCTTATACAAACTGAGTTTAATTGCATTCATATCAGTAACGATGACAGAGAACAGTTTCTTCAGTGATAAGGCATTGCGAATGTACTTTAATCGGTCAGTTACATCAGTAAATGCATCGGCACCATTCACCAGCTCATCAATATAATGCGACATTTTTTCCTTGTAGAATTCCTCTTTTACATATGGTATCGACAGAGAAATCATTGGAATTAACTCGCCCTCTAAGGTGATTCTTGATAACTTTGGCAATCGTTCTAATTCTGTCTTAATGTGCATACAACGCTGCAAACACTGGTTCTCAAAATTATCCTTAATTTGAATCATATCTTTCAAACCACTTGTAATACGATCCTTTTCTAACTGCAAGCATTCGTTCACCTGGGATAAACTATGAATTAAGCCAAGGGTTTCTTCACCACCTTTTGTGAATTTTACACTAGTCTGAAGTTCTTGCGCTAATCCAACTGCATTCAAGGCAATAAGCGCTTCTCTCGTCTTTTGCTTATTCTGGTTGAATTCTTCTTCTTTTTGCCTTAACTCTTTTTCAAATTTAAACCATTGCTTTTCTAATTGCTCCTTTTGATGGTTCAATTTGTCCCCGCTCATTTGGCTTAAGTTAATTGAATCACCTATCTGATCAGAGAACGAAACCTTGCCAAGCATTCTCTTTATATCCTTTGATATAAATGCAAATTGCTCCTTCTCTTTCATTAACGTAGCTAGTCCATTGGATAATAGTCTTTCCTGTTTTTCAAGAATTGCGATTTTTTCTTTCGTCTCCATGATAAAAGAAGCTACATCAACTTCCTCTTGAATCTCCTCTACATACTGACCAAACTTTTCTTGATAGGATGCTATGGTTTGTTCTGTAGATCCTTCTAAACGGTTAGCTTCATCCTTTAACTTTGTCAGGCTTTCATTGATATTCATAACTTCTTTGCTTAACTGATTAAACTCTTGCTGAAGAATCACCAAGTCTGCTTCACTTGTTGCATGTAAAGCATCTTTGGCTCGAAGCTCTTCTAATTCAGAGATAGATATACCTTTACTTTCAATACTCTTAAGGCAACGATTCATAGCTTGAACATAAGAAGTAATCAAACGATTTTTGTCCTCTAGATCAGTATATTTTGTCTCCATTGCTGCCAATGCACCATTTAACTTAGACGTCATCTCCTCCATGGACAAATCAGGCTTCGTAAACTCACCTTTCACATAAAACATCCTATATTTGTTTTCCCAAAGATTGATTGACTCCGTAATCCTTTGCTGTTTAGCCTGAATCTGCTGTCTAATTAACTCTATCTCTTTGCTGCTTTCCAGGATACTAAACTCCACTTCATTTAGTACCGGGGTCAACTTTTCTCTTCTTTGTAGATGTATCTCTTCCTTCTCACACTCTTTCTCATATTCCTTTGCTTTCGTAGATAACTCAGCATATAGAATGGATTTATCCTTTTCCTCTTCAATACTCTTCTTCAAGGAAAGGAGACTTTCGTTTAGGTTTCCTTGTGTTTGTTGGGACGCTGCATATGAATCATGAAGTTCTTTTATGGATTGCTTTAAGTCAGCAATAGCAGCTTTTGTATTGTAATTTTGCTCTGAAACCTCTCGAAATTTAGCAAATAAATTCGTTGTAAAGATATGAATATAAGCTTCATCCTCTGAGTATGTGGTCTCTTGATCTTCTAAACGAGTTATTTTCTTCCTTACTTCTTCAAGCTCTCTTCTTAACCGCTCTTTCTCCATTGTTAATCGCTTTTCATCAAATAGCATGCTTTGATCTCTTGCAATTAACTGTAAATCGGCTTTCATAGCTTCATAGGAACTTGAATGTAAGGCTTTCATGGTAATAAGAGGTATGACATACTTCTCATACTCCTTCCCCGGAAGATAATAAGCCACATCCGTATGCTCTTCTTCACTCATTAAAACTAAAGCATAGGGCAGATATGGATAACTTACTATCGTTTCAATCTTTTTCTCCTCATCCAGCTCTGATAAGTACTCAAGCCCTGTTTTTATGCTAATAGGATAACGACTCATCAAAGACTCTTTGGCATTTTCTAACCACTGCCCATCCAAAGAAAACTCACCCCGCTCTAATCTCTTTAGCTCCTGAGTAATATCCATCATTTCCTGTCGACAAGATGAGGTAGTTTGTATAGATTTTTTTAAACGGGCATGAATCTCAAGCTTAAGGTTCTGATAATCCTTTTGCCCATAAGCCACTAATAACTGCTCTGCTTTGATCTTTTCCTTAGCATATCGGCTTAGAAATTCTTGCTCCTCTTGCTCTTTACTTAATAATTGCCCTAACTCCAATTCTAGTTTCGCCACTGAAATTTGAGTCTGCTTTTGGAAGCCTTCTATTTCTTCTAGCTGATTTTTCACAGATTGAAGCCTTGCTTCTAGTTGAAGACATTCTTTATCATTCTCTTTCTTCGCCTCCTCCAATTCCTCCAATAGTAAAAGACCCACCTGAGATTTCATGGAAGAAATGTCTTTCATCAGCTCTGCTTTTTTGTCTTTTGCTACGGATACAAAGCTCTCACTTACTGCCAACTCTTGAAGAACACGGACTTGATGTTCTTTATCGCTTGCCAAACTGCTTTTAAGTTTCTCGCTTTGCTGCTCCAGATCCTTGATTTCATCTGCGAGGCAGTCTTTTAGCTCCTCAAGATGTTGCTTCATAAAGAAAACATAAGTAGAAATTTCTGTCGATAATCCACTATTCTTACTTTGAAGAGCATGTAGGGCTTCCGTTGCCTCGTTACGTTTTTGCTTTTCTTCTAAATACTCTAGGTAATCATTCATTGCTTCGTTACGATTTAAGCTTTCAGAAACTCTAGCCTTCATAGCCTGCTTATTTTCATATTCTGCATTCAGTACAGAGATTTCTTGACGAATAAGAGATAATTTTTTCTGTCCTTGATATACTTTACTTTGTTCTAATCTTTTTAAGTAAGTATGTATGGAGTCTTTCAGACGTTGGATTTCCTCTCCCTGCTTTGTATATTGAAGTTCGCACCCTTGTTCTAAGGATAGTGCAAAGGTATGGATACAACTTAATTCTTTTTCACATACCTGCTTTTGCTCATATAAGTGTAAGAGACTTTCCAAACGCGAAGAAAAATTAGACAGCAATTCCATCTGTCGATCATAATTATGAATTTCTGATTTACGTTTAGCAAGCTCCATTAGCTTTTCGCGGATATCAAGCAAGGTCTTGGACATGGTTTCTTCCTGCTCTCCCGCCTTCAAATATAAGGATTTCTGTATTATTTCTTCTATCAATAAGTCTTCTACAACTTTGCGAGTTGTCTTGTAATTCGTCTCGAAATATGTACGAACATGACCTTCTGTCTTATTTATTCCGCGAATAATTTCCCATTCGCTTTCATATAAACCGTAACGACTTATAAACGATTGATACTCCCTTTTCTTGTCAAATACATAAACCATGTAAGAATTATCTCGTTCCAGTTCTTTTAGATATTTTCGAAGACCCTGATAAGTAATCCTTTCCTTTTCTTTGACAAGCGGTAAGTTACGAATATCGTTTTCATTATATTCACGATAAAAGATACAGTAATTAAAGTATTCTATGGATGCTGCATCTTTTGCCTTTTCCTCTTCAAGTGGTGCCTGAGCTGCCTTCTTGGCACAAAAGCCAGTTGTCATATACTGAAAACCATTCACCACATCCAAATCATCTAACTTCCATTCAATTAAAGAGTGGATGGTTTGGCTGCCATCTCCGGTACGAAACAATTTTTCCACTGGCTGTTTATCATCTAAAGTACAATTAGGAAGAACCGTCTGAAGCATTAAGAGCATAAGAACACTCTTTCCACCTCCATTTGCCAGATCATACAAAGTATTGTGGCAAAATGGTTTCATTATAAAATCATCATAGCTTTGAGTTCCAAAATTGTATTTTACATTATTCACACGAATTCGATTAATATGTGGCACGTTCGATTTCCTCCTTCTTCGCTAATTCCTGTTGAAGCTCAAACAAGCGACCTCTTTCCTCTTCAAAGTAAGACCTAATAATTGCGTGAAATCGATTCGTTGGATAATATTTTTCTTGTGCTTCAATAAATAAATTTTGTTGTATTAAGAAATTGAATACTAACTTGATATAACCAGCTTTAGAGCCGCGTCCCGCACGTACCTCTGCAGTATCCTCATTACTCATAACAGGAAGTTCATCCCAAGTAACTGCTAGCGTTTCAAAGCTAGTTTCCTCTAATTCATTTTTCACTAAAAGATTGATGTTTTGTATCGTAGAGTGTAGGTTTTTATCGACCATGTCGATAATATCCTCAAGTTTCACATATTCTACATAGGTATAGGTTGCAGAATCACTATAAAAACACAACATCACCTGGAACATAATATAGTAACAAAGATATAGCTCTTTATTTAAACGTAATCCCATGCTTTTCTTTAATTCTTCGTTTGAAAATCCAAAGATTCTATTATGATCACCAGCGGTAATAAACAAGGAATAATTGTAGTCATACAACTTAAGATTGAGTGTTTTTAGCATATGGTCTACGATATCATTCACCTGCGCATTGACAGAATATGCCTCATATAAATCCGTATTCTTTCCGCCTTCTAGGCTAATTTCCTCTCCTGCTAACAAGGCTTGAAACACTTCCATCGCAAGATTAAAATTCTTTTCTTCCATCATTTTGACACTAACCTCCAAATTATACTTCCTAGCAGTTGGTTCTCTCTCAAACAAATGACGCTTCATGCGCCTAATCAGCACAACATTATTATTCCTTGTACTCACGAATAAAGCGGATATTCATTGTTGTAAATTCTCGTTCACCATGATTTAATGTTACTTCATGTATTATTTGCTCCCACTTTTCTTCTTGTTTCATACTCTCATTCACATCCGAATTTAAATGGATTGAAAAATTAAGGTTACCAAACTTTTGGTTTCCTTCTTGTTTTAAGAAATGAACTAAAATGGCATCCAGGAATGTGTCCTGATGCTCCATGATTTCCTTCAAATTGTAAACCTTTCTCTGACACAGGTGTACTAAGAAGGAATAGTAGTCACTATTAACAAAGATATCATCAAAGAAGGTAAGAACTAGCTCACGATTAAAATCTACTAGCGTAAAAACCTCCCTTGTTTTTAACATTTGCAACAGTACCTTTATCATCGCAAAATAATTGTTTTGAATACGTTCCTCTTCAACTTCATCCGAAAATTGATAAGTCTCTTCCTTAGCTTCTTTTACCTCTTCTCCAATCTCCTCTTTATTTCCTGGATATGACAATAATTCTTCCACGTTACCAAGATAAAATGACTTTTTAATCTGTGGTGCAAACATTGGAGATACCAAAGTCAGGAGCAAGGTAATATCACCAAATTCCTTCGTTTTTTCGATATAAGAATTAAAATCGAAGGCATTACGTAATCGACTAAATTTATATTTATGGATAATTTCATCTGACTTTACTTGTAGTTCCATGCAATCTGCCAGTAGCAGTGAATGATGATTCATCGCTTTCTTTAATTCACTCTCCAGTTCATAGATATCCTCCAAGGTAGAGATATATTCCCTGGATGAACTATTTTCTTTCGCCATCATCTCTGCTCTATTTAACGCCTGCTCCGTTAATTCCTTATTCCTTGTGAATGCCTTTTGCTCTTCTTCAAACCAACGCATTCCTGTTTTTTGAAACTCTTCTAAAGCCTTTACACCTTCAAAAACATTCAAACCTAATAAACCCAAGACTTCCTGCTTTCTAAGACGTAACTTCGCAACTTCACTATTGATACGGCGAACCACATCCGTTCCACCTTTAAAGTTTTTGCTTGAAATCATTTTCTCAAGTAATAGCTGCTGAATACTGATTTTACTTTCTTCCTTCACTTCTTTGGTTTCTAGGTAAAACTCAATCGCGTCCGCAGAGATAGAGTATAAAACTATGGATCCGGTTAGCTTAGCTTCGATTAATCTCATTCTGGCCGTTTTGACCTTTTTATCCCCTGGATCAAAGTAATCCATAGAAAAAGGCTTGCCATCATTTTTCATCTTATCAAAGATATAATCTGTTAGTTCCTTTTCTTCCTCTATTGATAAGCTCAAATCAAAATCTTCTTTTAATATCTCACCAATAAATGCCGTAATCTCAAGATAGGTTAAAAGTCTATCATTAAAATGATTTTCTTCAATAAAATATCGTAATACGGCCATTGTTATGTAACCCATATCCACCTTACTATATCGGCCCTCTTTATATTGGGATAGGGTAGTCT
>JAEYWQ010000183.1 GCA_023428885.1 Bacillota bacterium | reverse complement strand
CCCCGTCCCCTCTGTCAAGTCCACTTGGACTATTCATTTTATTCTGTCGCGTTAATAGTCTGCTCAATGACACTTTCCATAATCTCTCTGGTCATCATTCCTGGTACATAACCAACGATATTACCTTCTTTATCTATCATAAATGTAGTTGGGAATGCAGAAATATAGTAATCATATAATACCTCACCTGTTTTATCAAACAAGGTTGGGAAGCTATAACCATTGTCATCTAAAAACTGAATAATCTCATCTTCAGTTCCATCCTGATTGTTCGGATATTCTAGACTGGAAGGATTGGCAACTCCTAAAAACACTACTTCGTCCTGGTTTAAGTTATATTCCTGATAAAGCTCCTCAATATCAGGCATTTCCTTCTTACATGGTGGACACCAAGTAGCCCAGAAATTAAGGAAAACCACCTTTCCTTTATAGTCAGAAAGAGTATGCTCCTTGCCATATTGATCTGTTAAGGTGAAGTCAAATGCAGGTATCGATGTCTCTTCCTTGCTTGTTTCAGAAGTATTACTAGAATCTGTTTCTCTATCTTCTACTGTGTTATCAGTTGAATCCAGTGTCGAATCTTTTGCTGTATCCTCAACGGTCTGATCTGTTAATTCATTCCCATCATCCTGCTGACTATAACTAAAGGAACTCAAATAACCTGACAGGTTGTTCATCCAACCTGTAAAGGTCATAATTCCCATAATGATTAATATCACTCCACCGACTTTAATTGCATACTTTACTAACTTTTTCTTTTCCTTTAAGAAAGTTAAGACCTGAGTCGTAAAGAGTCCAAGTAGTAGAAAAGGAATTAAGAATCCTATTCCATATACGAACACTAGTATATTTCCAGTCAATGATGTTTTAGCACCAGATGCCATAATAAGTACAGAAGAAAGTGTTGGTCCAATACATGGTGTCCAAGCAAAACTAAAAGTAAAACCCATCAAAAGTGCCATCAAGGGATTCATCTTCTTATCTCCAAGATTAAGATGAATTTTTCTCTCTTTTTGTAAAAATGAAACATCAAAAATCCCAAGTTGTATGGTACCTAATAAAACAATAAGGATTCCGCCTGCTCTGGTGAATAATAGCTTATTATGATTAAAAAAGCTACCAAGAGCAGTAAATGACATACCTAAGATAAAGAAGGCAAACGAAATTCCTAATGCGAAGAATAACGTGTGAAAGAATACCTTCTTCCTCTCATATACAATCGTACCATCTTCCTTCTCTCTTTTGCCACTACCTGCTAAATATCCCATGTAGACTGGAATTAAGGGTATCACACAAGGTGAAAAAAAGGATAACAAACCCTCTATAAACACAAGTGCAAAATTTACACTATTAGTTGCAATGATTCCGTTTAACATGTATGTCCTCCTCCTTCGTTCTTCACTTATGATACCCCATATTAGGATTTTTTTCTGTGATTAGGTCTCATATGATCTCTTCCTCATCACATCTAGCATCCATAACATTTCTTTGGCGTCCTTTTCCGCCATGCTAAGTGCAGAAATATATCGATCCGTGGCGCAAACGATATCTTCCTCAGCATCCGGTGTATCAATTAGCTCACGTATATTCCGCTCCCCTTGATCTAGGTGATTTAACATTCGAAGTATCGACATCATAGAATAATGTGCATTACGAAGTATACGAATAATTTTAAGCCGGTTCATTTCCTTTAATCTATAGATTCCCTGTCGATTCTGACTACGTGGAACAAAAATTAAACCATTTCTCTCCCAATCACGTAAAACATCAATTGTGATGCCAAGTACATTAGCTACCTTTTGTCTTCCACGATAGATAAGCTGATTATCGTCCTCCTTAGTATTCTCAATAATACCTATTGTGATTCGGATGGCTTCCTCCGCCCTGGCCCTCTCTTCTTGAAGATGTCTGAGGTAGCAAAGTGTGCTTTGGTATGCGACCTCAAACTCCTGTAAGGCTGCTGTTTTCACGATCTCACAAACTTCGTGTCGAAGTCTACTACTTATAATTTCAGCACGAAATCCTGTACGAAGCAGGCGTAACTGATCAAGATGATGATCATTAAAGATACGATAACCGCTCTTACTTCTTGGTATCTGAGGAAGGAGCTTCATCTCTTCATAAAATCTGATCGTATTCGGGTGTACCCCAATCATCTTAGCAATCTGAGCTGTTTTATACATATTCAATGATATTCCCTCCATCTTTTTTCTCGTTCCATTCTTTATTAATCTTAATTATATCCTTGATGTAATGTCCATCAATGGTTACCTACTGACACCTTCTAACTAACGTAAAAGCAGTATACCATCACTATGATTAAGTGGTGGTATACTGGAGGGTTTATAAATATGTATCATCTAAGTATTAATATCTCAATTTTTTTCAATAATAATCTGTTCCAGGTCTGTTAAAAAAGCAATGATATGATCCACATTATCCTTGCTTAGACTTTCAAATGTATAGGTAAACCCTGGATAATAAGGACAGCGATGTGTCCCATCTACAAGCTTCATAGCTGCTAATGGACGTTTCCCTGTCTTATCTGTTTGGACACAATAACGGCAGCCATCACATTGCTTTGTTCTTTGTAGGATAAGGTGCTTCGTGTTTTCTGACAACTCATCATAGTGATTTAACATACTGGTATACTGAATAATTCTTGGTTCACAATGATACATTACTCTTGATTCCGGACGACTTTCAAAGGTAAATCCATAGTGAAATTTATCTCCATGAATCGCATAACCAATAGGCTTTTCGCTCTTACTAATACATTTATAATAATCTAAGGTAAGGCCACCAGGTGAGCCAATACTTGTTTGATAATGATTTTCCTTCAGCCATCCAATCAACCTTTGATATTGTTCCTTATCATAGAATCTTTCATATGCCTTTTCTAGATATGGATAAGAAGAGTCAAACCAGCAATACATAAAAGACCACAATGGTTTTTCCTTCCCTGCTAGATACTTCATTGCCTGTCCAAGCTTAGGGTACTTTATATGCTTGATCGATTTCTCATTTACTTCAAAATTCATATAAGTTAGCATACTCTTTTGAGATTTACTTAGCTTAGATGTTATTAATAATCCATCCTCTGTCAAATCACCTTCTGACCATAGTAAAATCAGTAATTGAAACAATGCTTCGATTTTATCACGATCTTTTTTCATATGTATTTTTAACTCAGGTTTTCCATATTCCCGACAGTTAAACCTATTCGGATGGGCATCATCCTCATATAGCTTCGTAAAAAAATCTTCTGGCTTATGAAATAAGCGATCATATAACTCTGTTACAAATTCATAATATTCCAGCTGACTGGATTCTGCTATTTCCTCACAAGGGTGAAATGGAGTTAATAAGTTAGAATAAGATTTCACCATACGCTGTTCTAGATAAGCATATTCCTTAAATGGTAGCTCCTGATTGACATAATAGGTCTCTTTGAGATTCTGATCCAGATTATCAGTTACCAGCTCATCCAACTCATCCCCAGCCTTAGCCTGCATTATAGAAATGTTTGCTTCAAAGGAAGTAATTTCTACATTGATTGTACAACCCTTTACTAATTTGAACGTATATCTGTAATAATACCAATCACCAGCTTTCTTTACTGCATGTAAGCTGTATGGATGGATGTCATAGGTAACACGACTCTCCCAATCCTCGTACAACGTGATAAAACACCTTGTACCCTGATTGGAGTAATAATCAAATTTCGCCCAGAAGCTTAATTCATATTCCTTACTTTCTTGTAAATGATCAAAAGAAGTTCGAAGTATTAACCATCTCCATGCTCTTCCTCTTAGATGCCAACATTCTTGCATCTCCCCACGAAAATCAGGTAACTGCATATTGTTGATCCATGTCTGTGATAACTCATCTGTAGCAGACCAATTCTCTCTTATAAACTCTAATCCTTCCATCATATCCCCCCTAAACAATAATATAGTTTCAAAAAGATATTAACATATATTCCCATGCAAATCTATACAAAATCTCTGATTTATGTCAGATTTTTTCTATTTAAGTCAATAATTTTCTGCTATTACGGAATACTAATAGAGTAATGTATAGAAGAATGTATAAAAACAGGAGAAGCCTATGAATCAACAAAAAGATAGCACAGAAAGTGCAAGTAATTATCAAGAAGAGGTATCATCCGAACGTCCCTATTTGGGCAATATGAAATCAAAGGATATTGGTACCTTGCCTTATGCTGGCCGAGTAGGCGGAGAAATGGTTCGTCGTATGATTAAGGCCCAAGAAGAAGAATTAATGAAGAATTATAGCAATGACCAACTAAAATCCTAAACTTATCTTTCGTAGTTTAAGATTACGTTAAAAGCCCTCCACATCAATATCCAGGATAGTAGAAAACGCTATTTTGCTATCAGCAATTTGTAGTTCATGTACAACTGTATCTAATTGAAGAATGACACCAGTTAACTGAATGTACTCGTCATCGTGAAAATAGGTAACGGTGACAGTCATTCCTTTTTTTATTTCAGCCAATTTTTGATTTATTTCATCAATCCTTTCTTCGGACATCTCCACCTTTGCCACAGGTAGCTTTTCCTTCTTCTCCAATGCTTCCGTTAAGCCTTTCACGGCAGCAAAAGGCATAAACTGTTTTGCCCGTTCGGATATTGGCATTGGGATTTTCGGTCTATTCGCCACTTTTATGACCTCCAATCTGATGATTGCGCTCCCTTGTGGTAGCGGCATCTTCAAAATTCATACCCTTAAGTATTGCATTCTTACCGAATTTCTTTTTAATATCAAGTACAGCTTTTTGCATCCTATGGTTACGTTCTGTAGATACTTCCTCATAGGCTGTATCAAACAGACTCAGTTGAACTGCCTGTTCTTTCCCCTCCTCCATCACATGATTGCATGTGATTTTGACCCGTCGAATAGGCTTATTGCAATCAACAATTCGTTCATAAAGTGATGTTACTGCAGGAAGAATCACGCTATCTGCGCTCGTCGCTGTTCTAAGTTTTGTCGTTCCCTTAGCTGGCTCGGTGGCAAGAGAATTGGAATAACCAATCTGTATGGTGAT
>JAEYWQ010000097.1 GCA_023428885.1 Bacillota bacterium | reverse complement strand
ACCTGTTAGCTGAGTTACCTTATTATAATATGCTTAATATGGCAGTTTTGCAGGGAAAAGTATGTCATGGCAGTTATACTTACCATAATGTCTTTATGCTTGATGAGCAAGTGAGCGGTTCTATGTGTAAAGCAGCAGAATTGGCTTGGAATGACTCAATCGCTACGACTAATTTCGAAAAGGCTGAATTTGGACTTCAGATTCATGACTTATATTACTTTATTCGGAAAACCATGGAGAAAAATGATTGGAACTTAGAGCTTGGAGAAAAGATGATCTTAGAGTATCAGTCTTACCATGACATTAGTAAGGATGAGCTGAAATTACTATATATTTTATTACTTTATCCAGAGAAGTTCTGGAAAGTAACCAATTATTATTATAATAGTAAAAAGTCTTGGATACCTCAGAAAAATGTGCAAAAGCTTCAAGCACTCAGCCAGCAGACGGAGAATAAGAAGAAGTTCCTTGCTAGGCTATTAAACATTGAATAACTTAACAGTTTCTATTATAATAAAGGTGTATGCAATAATACACCTTTATTTTTTATTTAATAGGAAATTGCGTCGCATTTCCTATTAAATAAAAAGCCCTTCAGGCATGATGCGCAGCTTCGCGCGCGGAACAAAAGTGTACGCTTAGGTTAAACTACATCGCGAGAGTGTACGAAGCACACTTTTGTTCCTAAATAATTTCCTTATAATGATTAAGAAGAAAGAGGATATGGTGAAGAAAATATTGAAAAAGGAACATTCCAATCTGTTAATTATAGGGGGTATCGTAATTTCGGTTCTCTTTATAATCACGATTATAATTTTCAGCTTGTTAGGTAATAAAAAAAATAATTACAGGACTTATGAAAGTGTTGCCCCTGGTGCCTTTGACAAGGAATTCATTGAAGGTGATACGATGCAGTTAGCGGCAGTCTTTCTTGAGGTAGATACAGACCTAAAGAAAGTTACGGTTAGTGATGTTGACACTGGTGAATTATTAACCTTTTATTACTCTGGTGGAACACAGATAACCGATAAGTATGACCAGTTAATCGTTATTTCAAGACTAGAGAAGGGACAGGTTGTGAAGCTTGACTATGTGAAGGATACAACGAAGTTAGCGAAACTCTCTGTTTCAGGTGACATCTGGGAAAATATCGGTATCACAGATGTTAAGATCAATAAAGGATCCAAGATAATCTCTTATCTTGGAAAAAACTATTCCTACAGTGATGGCACAGTAGTTCTATCCAGGGAAGAACTTACCGATATCGAGAATATCTTGCCTTTAGATTATCTAACGATTCGGGGATATGAAGAAAATATTTATTCGATTGTAGTGACTAGTGGCCACGGTTATCTGGAATTCGAAGGAGAAGAAAAGTTCCTTAGTGGTACGATTAACGTTGGAAGTCAGTTAACACAAGAAGTTACATTGAACATGAAGTTAACCGTAAGAGAAGGGACTCATATTGTTACGTTGAATCATCAGAATAAGGAGGGTTCCAAAGAAATAACAATACAACGCGATATAACAACAACTTACAATATGAAGGAGTTTGGAATTGAACCTATTATGTTTGGGGAAGTAAAATTTATGATTGCCCCGGAAAGTGCCAGTTTGGTGGTGGATAAAGAAAAGGTTTCCTTTAAAGAACCAATTAGCCTTGAAGTAGGGGAACATAAGATTGAGGTTTCTCTCGGAGGTTATGTGACATATCATGGAAGCATTCAAGTTGATCAACTTGGTACAAGAGTCTCCATTACCTTGCATGAGAATAAACCAGCAACTACGAATCAAGGAACAACTACAGATAATAACAGCAATGATGGTAGTGGGACGGATTACACTCATGTTGAAGACAATCCATCGGAGGATAATTCATCGGAGAATGATACTGGCTATGAAGATGATTCGGATGTAATAGAAGATGAGATTGACAACTCCGGTGAGGATACATCAGATCAGGAAGAGCCATATACCAGCACAGATGAAACTATGACAATAAAATGGACATCTGGAGCAGAAGTTTACTTTAACGGAGAGTTTGCTGGTATTATCGAGGATGGAAAATTAACCACGGATAAAGTCATTGGTAAAATTACGGTAGACTTAGTGGTTGATGGGGAAGATACGGTTAGTTACGATATTACCGTAGAAAACGATGGAAAGGATGCTGTATTTTCCTTCCCTGAAAGGAAAAAATGATAATTTTAATAAAACTCTAATTTACAGTACTCTATATTTTAATCTACCATTGGTAAGATAGTAAATTATCTACTAAATCTGAAAGGAACAGGTGAATAGAATGGATGAAAATCAAAAAGAGATGTTAAGAAAGGGATCTAAGGTTGCCAAGGTAATCCTAATCCTGGCTGTCTTAGCAATTCTTGTATCACAGTCAATGTATACCATCGGTGAGCAGGAGCAGGCGGTAGTAACCACCTTTGGTAAAGCAGCGCGAGTTAGTGAGCCTGGCTTACATTTTAAGCTTCCAATAGTGCAAAAAGTATCTTTAGTGGATACTACAATTCGAGGATTAGCAATTGGATATGACCAGTCAAACGGACAATCCATTGAAGCAGAGTCATTAATGATTACAGTAGATTATAACTTTGTATTAATTGATTTCTTCCTTGAATATAAGGTGAATGACCCGATTAAGTATTTGTATGCTTCCGATGACCCGGTAAGTATCTTAAAAAATCTTGCTCAGAGCTGTATTCGTTCCCAGGTGGGAAGCTATGACGTAGATAGCGTAATTACCACTGGTAAGAACGAGATCCAGGCTTCAATTCGTGATAAGATTATGGAAAAGCTTGATCAACAGGATATTGGTATTCAACTTGTTAATATTACAATTCAAGATGCAGAGCCACCAACAACAGAAGTTATGGAAGCTTTTAAGGCAGTAGAAACTGCAAAGCAGGGAAAGGAAACTGCAATTAATAATGCAAACAAGTATCGTAATGAGAAGTTACCTGAAGCAACTGCTCAAATCGACCAGATTCAAAAAGAAGCCCAGGCTACGAAAGAATCTAGAATCAATGAGGCAGAAGGCCAGGTGGCAAGATTTAATGCTATGTATGCAGAGTATATTAAGAATCCACTAATTACAAAGCAAAGAATGTTCTTTGAAACCATGGAAGATGTGCTTCCAGACTTGAAGGTAATTATTGATAATTCCGAAGGTGGCGTGGAGAAAGTGCTACCATTAGAATCTTTTGTTAAGGAGGGTGAGTAATCATGGGTGAAGTAGAACATATCAGACAAAAAAGTAAAGCACCTAAGATTATACTGGGTGTAGTAATTGTGTTAGTTGCTGCAGGTATCATTCTGGGCAGTATGTCTCTCTTTGTAACGGCTGAAGATGAATATACATTAGTTCGACAATTTGGTAAGGTAGATCGAATCATTGACAGTGCTGGATTAAACTATAAGACACCATTTGTAGAAGATACAACAACATTGCCTAAGAAAACCTTGATTTACGATTTAGCAACAAGTGATGTTATTACTAAGGATAAGAAAACTATGGTTACAGATAGTTATGTTCTTTGGAAAATAACAAACCCATTAAAGTTTACTCAGACTTTAAATTCCAATATCGCAAATGCAGAAAGTAGAATTAACACCACGGTATATAACTCTTTAAAGAATGTTATCAGTAGAATGACTCAGTCAGAAGTGATTTCTGGTCGTGATGGTGATCTAAATGATGCAATCATGGCTAACATAGGGAATTCGATGGATCAATATGGTATTACATTAATTATTGTGGAAACAAAACACTTGGATTTACCAAGTGATAATAAGACAGCTGTTTATGAACGTATGATTTCAGAGCGTAATAATATTGCTGCTTCTTATACCGCAGAAGGTGAATCCGAGGCAAAAATGATTCGTACAAAAACGGATAATGAAATTGCAGTTAGCATATCCAAGG
>JAEYWQ010000094.1 GCA_023428885.1 Bacillota bacterium | reverse complement strand
CTCCAAGTGTCTGGAATACAATCGTCACTGTACCTGCTTCTCTATCATAATCGCATACAGTTAGAGGGATTCTTTCACCCTTTTCATCCATTTTAACAATAACAAATTGACCTGGATAACATTTTTTTGCGACACGAGGCGCTTCAACATCCATAAGATAAATGTTTGTTGTCAAAAGCTCTTTTTTTGTTATCTTGTACATGTAATCTCTCCTATGCTCGTAATTTGTTGACCATAATACAAAAACTAGTTTGAACTGTGAGTTATAAAACAGTTATCTAGATTTCCATACTTTAGATATCCCATATGTTAAATTAATAACAATTAATCATATACCAAAGCTATTATATCCTACCTATACTGAAAAATCTAGTAGCATAATATTTTTTTTCCTGATCATGACTAGGAAAAGTTCATCCATTCCACATCCAAACAATAAATTATTTACATAAAGTGCATAAATACACTTTTTTGAACAAAGGATTACTCTCTATAAATCAGTTGTGACCTTGAATGATTAATCATTCCTTGTGAGTAATATTACATTTGTTAATTTGTTGACAAAGTGAACAGCTCACATTCTATTATTTTTATCATACTTTATTCTAGAATGATTACTGATAGGAGGTTATCTATGTGTGGCATTGCAGGATTTTGTAATGTCGACCAGAACTATCTCGGTAAGAGAGAATATTATGAAGCCATCTTACAATCTATGTCAGCTCGTCTTCACCATCGTGGTCCAGATGAGCAAGGCTTCTTCTTAAGTGAACATGCTGGATTGGCACATGCCCGACTCTCAATCATAGATCTAAGTACTGGGCAGCAACCAATGACTTGTACTATTTCTGGTAAGACATACGTCATATGTTATAATGGTGAAATATATAATATGAAAGAACTTAAGAATGACTTGATTCAAAGGGGAATGAAGTTTACAACCACGAGCGATACTGAGGTTATTTTGCTTGGATATATCTGCTATGGGCAAGATTTTGTGAAAAAATTAAATGGAATTTTTGCTTATGCTATCGCAGATTTAGATCAGAATACCTATTACCTTTATCGTGATCCGATAGGAGTCAAACCCCTGTTCTATTACGTTTCTGATGGAACGCTTATCTTTTCTTCTGAAATCAAAGGGATCTTTGAATATCCTGGGATCAAACCAACTCTCTCAAAACGTGGACTCAATGAAATATTTGCTCTAGGGCCAGCAAAAACCCCAGGCTGTGGTGTTTATGATGGTGTTCACGAACTACTTTCTGGACATATGTTAGAACTGTCAAAGAATGGACTCAAAGACATCACCTACTGGAAGCTAAGGAGTAAACCACACGAAGATTCTTATGAAAAGACTCTTGAAACAACCTCCTATCTGGTTCAGGATGCAATCTGTCAGCAGATGATCAGTGATGTTCCAATTAGTACCTTTCTCTCGGGTGGTATTGATTCTAGTATTGTTTCTGCAGTTTGTGCCCGCGAATTAAAAAAGAAAAACAAGCAATTGGATACTTTTTCTTTTGACTTTGTAAATAACGATGAATACTTTAAGGCCAATGATTTTCAACCATCCCGTGATCTTCCTTATGTTAAAATGATGGTAAAAGCTCTAGATTCCAATCATCATTTTCTCATCTGTGATAACATTACCATGGCTAATCGATTAAAGGACTCTGTAGATGCCAGAGATTTACCTGGTATGGCTGATATTGAATCCTCCTTGTTGCATTTTTGTTCTTTGGTAAAACCTTATGATAAAGTGGTACTTACAGGGGAATGTGCGGATGAAATCTTTGGTGGATACCCATGGTTTCATAGTAAAGAAGCCTTTGAGACACCTGCCTTTCCATGGGCAAGAGATCTGACCGCGAGAAAATCTTTATTAAAAGATGAGTTTTTAGATTATCTTCAGATGGATGATTATGTTAGGAATACGTATGAAAGCTCAGTTTCTATGACACCACGCCTTGATGGGGAAAGCAAAGAAGAGGCTAGAAGACGTGAGATATCATATTTGAATCTTCGTTGGTTTATGCAGACTCTCTTAGATCGTATGGATCGTACCAGTATGTATACTGGCTTAGAGGCCCGGGTCCCTTTTGCAGATATTCGAATCGTGGAGTATCTATGGAATGTCCCGTGGGAAATGAAAAAGCGTGGTAATGTAGAGAAGAGCTTACTTCGACACGCCGTTGACGGTCTTGTGCCAGATGAGATCCTTTGGCGTAAGAAATCCCCTTATCCAAAGACCTACGATCCAGGATACGAGGCATTAGTAGCATGCATGCTGACTGAGATTATGAATGACTCCTCTTCACCTCTAAATCACTTTATTGACAAAAAAAAGCTAGAAAAGTTTATCAGTACACCATCCGATTACGGGAAACCTTGGTATGGTCAGCTTATGGCAGGACCTCAAACTTTAGCTTATCTAATTCAAGTAAATGAATGTCTTCGTCCAAACAAAGTAGCGAAAACACCTGTAATACAATTGTAAGCCCTATAATGTTAAGTGGTTGCCATCCTTCATAACAAGTGAGTCAGCATGCTGACTCATCTTGTTTTTGAATAAGAAGCCTATCATTCACCCTGAATACATGATACTTCAATTGAATTTACATATTTGCGTCGAGTCATAAAGTAAAAGATAATCTGGCACAGCAAATAAAACAGTACGACATAAGAAGCATTTTTCATGAATTCCTCAACAAAAGCAACTCCACCCATAAGATGAGTCATAAGATAAATCAATGTCAAACCTAGATAAGAACCAAAAATCACAGGAATATAAAAGATCACGATTAATTGTTGTGAAATAATTGCTTTCGTTTCTTTTAAACTGATTCCAATTGGAAATAGCTGCGCAAAGACTCTTTTTGTTTCTGGTAATTCTGAATATTGTCTGAAGTAGAGCACTGTTCCACCAGCAATAAAAAATAAAAGGCCTAAAACAGAAAATACAAATAAAAAGACCGAATAGCCTTGTTTCAATTCAAGATAATTTCCAGCAACCGAATTTACCTGATATCCATCCATCTCTAAGGTTTTCTCAATATCCAATACTGCATCTTGCTTTTCTTTCCATTGATTTAACCTTATGATACAATATCGAATAGTATTAGATTCGGTAGCCTTATTTGTAAAGTCATCAAAATCTGTTTTGTTCATTAATAGAAGATTTTCACCATAGGAAGATGCAATAAACTTTCCATTTCCAGAACTCACAACTTCATAAGAATAGGATTCATCTTGAAATTGAAAGGCATATGGATCCCCCTTAGAATAGCCTCCATTACTTGGTTCCCAGCCAAGAATTACATTACTAACCCTTCCTCTTGGTACATGAATCGTAGTCTTCATGTAACGATTATATGTCTCCACATCCAGTACCGGGATTTTGCTAAGTTCTTTCCCTGTTTCTACCAAAAGTAAAGGTATCTCAATTATTTCTTTGATATCATCTTCTTTCAAGTAAGTGCGTAAAACTTCTTCATAGTTTTCATGCATTCCTTCTCCCACTGCGAATTCTAGATCAGAGCCATTCTCAGCGGCTATCGTTTCACACAGATTAAGTAGGGAAAAGGGTGAAGCAACACAGAAGATATTCATAGTACTTAAGATCGTTAAGACAAACATAATCTTTCTGTTTTGATTGTATTTGTGCTGCAATTGAGTCAGACTCAGCAGATGAGAATAATAAAATTTACTCTTTTTAATCAAGGTAAGTGCAAGAATTCCCCCTTCTAAGATAAGCAAGTAAACACCAAGGAAAGAAAGTAGCATATAGGAAAGCATTCCAAATGGATTCGAGTACCATTCCTCCTTGCTCACAATTGCGATCATGTACCCGGATGAGATTACAAGTATGACAAGACCAAGGCAAGCCAAAATTGAATTTCTTTTTATGTTTCCTTTTTTTTGATTCTTCCTTGCCTCAGTTAAAAGAGTTTGAATATCACTTCTTACTATTTTTTTTGCCATGATGTAAAAATTTATTGAAAATATAATTAGAAAAACGAGAATCGTGACGAAAAAGGATCTCACATCCAAAGAATATTCGATATCCTTAACATCAAGCAAGGATATTAAAATCATCTGAAACAATCTTGAAAACAATGCACCCACTAGCATTCCACTAACAAGAGCTGCCATCGCAATAATCATATTTTCAAATAGCACTAGATTCTTAAGCTCTTTCGCATTCATTCCTAAGGAAATATATACACCAAATTCTTTCTTTCTACTTTTGATAAAGGTGGAATGAGCATAATTAATAAAAAAGATAGAAAATAAACTGATAGCGACAATTGCGATGTAAAACACATAGTCTAACATCTCTCCACTCGTCTTTGTATTCAAATCTTTATGGAAAATGATAGCCACATACATAAAAAATATGGTTACACAAAGGAAACTACATAGATAAAAACTAAGATATGACTTGATATTTTTAACAAAGCTTTTCATAGCAAGCTGCTTAAATGTCACGATTCTCACCCCCTACCATAGCTTGGCAGTCGAGGATACGCTCAAAGAATTCTTGACGGCTACCATGGCTAGTGATTTGCATATTGATCGTTCCATCTTTAATAAAGATAACTTGTTTACAAAAGCTTGCAGCAAATACATCATGAGTAACCATCAGAATGGTTGCTTTCTCGTTCTCATTCATGACCTTGAAACAGGTCATAACAGCATTGGATGACTTAGAATCTAAATTGCCTGTTGGCTCATCAGCAAATATAATCGCAGGCTGATTTACCAATGCTCTTGAAACCGCTGCCCTCTGTTGCTGTCCTCCTGAAACCTCATGCGGATACTTATCCTGAATATCTTTTATTCCAAACAAATTCATTACTTTACTGGCGCTCTCTTCCATCTTAGCCTTTTCCACTTTGTCTAAGACCATTGGAAGCATGACATTCTCTTTTAAGGTAAGTTGATCTAATAAGTTAAACTCTTGAAATACAAAGCCTAACTTTCGACGACGAAATAGTGACATCTCATATTGATTCATGGTATCAATTCGCTGACCTGCGATGGATACACTGCCGCTCGTTAGGGATAGAATTCCGCTTAAGATACTAATTAAGGTTGATTTTCCACTACCTGATGGCCCCATGATAGCAATAAAATCACCTTCCTGCACTTCTAGACTAACACCATTTAATGCTCTTGTAGAATTTGCTGACTTTTCTTCGCCGTATATTTTAGTTACTTGCTCCGCTACTAAGATAGACATAAACTAACCTCCAAATAAAGTTCTTCTGATGCCCTTATCATACGGCAAAAATAAAGCTGTTTCCATTTGATAAACTAATCTAGTCTTACAGTTTTGTAAGATAGCTTACAGTAACAATCGTACCTTTTCCTACTTCTGATTCTATGCTGAGCTTAACACCCATCAATTTTGATATTTCCTTGCAAAGATAAAGCCCAATGCCACTGGCATTATAACACTTTCTTCCATTATCACCAGTATAAAAAGCTTCCATCACACGAGCTAAGTCATAGCTGGGAATTCCGATTCCCTGATCCTTAATTTTCAACTCTAATTGCTTTTTACCATCCTCAGTTACTTTTGATATCTCAAAGATCAAGTACTTAGCATCTGTTTGCTTTCCATCTTGGGATGTTTCTTCCGAATGAGAGTATTTTACAGCATTGGATATCAGTTGTTGTAACATCACACGATTCCATTTTGAATCTACTATGATATAAGGATTTTCTTCGCTGTTCATTAATTTTGGATAGACATGGTTTTGTATAAACAAAGTACGATTGCTGTTAATCAGATCCTTAACTTCTTGCTCTAGGGAAAGAAGACTTGGCTGATAATCTTTGCTCGCTTCCTCAATCCGTTGTAATTCAAGAACATTATCCAGGGCAGTGCACAGCTTCTCATTCTCTTCCTGTAGCAGGATTAGTGCTCTATCGCTTTCCATCTCCTTGCGCTGCACTCTTTGTAGGATTAAATTACTTACAGCAACTGGAGTTTTCATATTGTGTATCATGGCAGAAGCAAACCTTTGATTATGGTATTGCTTTGCAGTAAGTTCATCTAGTAAATGAAGATAGTTTTGATGTAACCTCTTTGTCTCCTTTACTAGATACTTTTCGAACTCACTCATAGAAGTTTCCTGACTCAAGATTCCAGAAATCATCTTATCGACTAGCTTGTTTCTTCTTATGTAACGATAAAACCGAATTCCTTCATAGACAGCTCCAATAAATAGAGAAAGCATCAAGGGATAGCCAAACTCCACCTGATGCCCAAGTTCTATCGAATAGAACAATATAATTACTGCTGTACTAAGAAGATAAGTAATAATCGAGCTAATCTCGTCTCTTAAAAAAGAAATAAACGTATGCTTCATCTTAAACCCCTTATCTATCTAAGCTTTCTTAACCTTATAGATTATGACCTCCTGATGAATTCCTTTTCAGGAAGATAGTTCACTGCTATCAAAGATATAGCCAAAACCACGCTTTGTCTTTATTACATCCTGATATCCTAACTCCGATAATTTATGTTTGATTCTCGTAACATTTACTGTTAAGGTGTTATCGTCCACAAAAGAATTCATATCCCAGATCTCTTCTAACAAATCCTCTCGCGCTATCACACAATCTGCTTTTAACATAAAATACCGTAATAGTTTATATTCTGTCTTACTCAGCTCTTCTTGTCTACTTGCATTCCTAACCTTAAAACTATTCTCATCAAGACTTAAACCTTTTAAGGTAAGGACTTGCATGTTAGCAGCTTCATGAAAACTCCCCGAACTTCTTCGTAGAATGGCATTAATCTTTGCCGAAAGTACTGGAATACTAAACGGCTTTATAATGTATTCGTCTGCTCCTAGTTCCATAGATAAGATTTGATCCATATCTGAATTTCTTGCAGAAATCATTACAATTGGTACAGCCGAAGCCTTACGAAACATCCGACAATAAAAGTTTCCATCGTAATGTGGAAGATTGATGTCCATCAAGACCAAGTCTGGTTTTAGTGAGTTAAATTCATCCTCTACATGAAGAAAATCTCCCACTTCAAACACCTCATATGCCAAGCTTCTTAAAACACCTGCGAGCTGATCCGATAGTGCCTTATCATCTTCTACGATATAAATCCGCTCTCCCATCGACTGTCTACTTCCTCTCCGACCGAACTTAATAATTTATGTTGGTATCCAAATCCCCTATCGCATTACTCCTGTGATTCCTCTTCTTCCTTTTGCTCAGCTTGCCCGTCCTCATCAACATTTTCTAACAATGCTTCCTCAAAACGCTCTGCCTTCATCTCTCCGTATGTTTCTGCTTTCTTGGCATTTCTCATTAACTGAATCACTACTACTGCAAGACCAAACAAGAAGGTAAAGATTGCAATAAACTGAGATGTGGATATACTTCCCACATTTCCACGGTCTAAATCACCTCGGAAGAATTCAAGAATAAATCGTCCTGCGCTATAGAACATCAGGTAGCAGCCTGCAATCACACCATGAACTTTGATTCGTTTCGCAATAATAATTAACACAAAGAAGTGTAAGAAATTCAAACCACTGGAAATCAGCTGTGTTGGTACCAAGTCCACATGATTGATGGCATATTGGGATTGGGTAAATGTAATTCCAATGACGCTGTTTGTTTCTACTCCGTAACAACAACCTGCTAAAAAACATCCTAGACGCCCAAAGCCTTGTGCCAAAGCAATGGATGGCATTACCAGATCAAAGTACTCTAAGAAATTCCATTTATGACGCTTACAAAATAAATAGCCTGCAAAAATACCGCAGATAATACCACCAAAGACTACCAAACCATCAGAGGATATTAACAATTTTGGATCTTTGATAATCTCATCAATGATTGTTATGTAGTAAAGCAACCTTGCGCCAGCAAAACCCCCAACAGCGCACCAGATGGTTAGATTAAATATCTTCTCATACTCTAATTTCTTGCGTTTTGCTCTGAATTCTGCTGATAGATATGCTGCTATTACTCCAATTGCTATCATTAATCCATAGCCATAAACGGTGAATGGTCCAATATGTAATAATTCATTTTTCATATTCCGTATATCCTCCATGCTTCCTGTATTTTCATCTCATTTCCCACGAACTTCATGCTTTCTTGTGAAAGGTAAAAGCTCAACATGTGAAATGTTACTATCTCACACTAATGTACCATATTATGAATCTTGTGTAAATAGTAACACCTACTACAGCTCCACATGAAAACTCAAATAATTGTCTGCTCCTATCGTTTCATTATCTACATAGATCTCCCCATTCCAGTGTTGAATAATCTTACGGGCATTATATAAGCCAAGACCCTGATTATTATTCGTACCTTTTGTAGTGAAGCCTCGTTCAAAAAACTGTCCAAGCACATTGATTGGTAGTTTCTCATGCTTATTTTTAATGATGAAGATAAAACGGTCATCCTGTGAGGTTAAGTAAATAATAATATGATGATTCACGTCATTACATGCCTGAATCGCATTATCGATTAGTGTTCCCATCACCTCTACCAACTCCATCTCCGGAACATTCGTAAAGATTTCCTTACTTCCTACAATGAGTTCTACTTCAATATTGGGTTGAATGGATATTAACTTACTATATAAAAATCCCGCCAGGACCTTATTGCTGATTCTGAGCAAGCCTAGATAGGTATTGTTTCCATTTCTTACCAAGGTACGCATATAGTCAGACTGAGCTTTT
The DNA here is from genome assembly GCA_023428885.1 of Bacillota bacterium. Taxonomy (GTDB): domain Bacteria; phylum Bacillota; class Clostridia; order Lachnospirales; family Lachnospiraceae; genus Lachnoclostridium. Next base: position 17,660 of record JAEYWQ010000094.1, on the reverse strand, counting down.
ACCAATTCATCATAGTCCTTGATCATCAAATGCATGTTTAAGATTGCATTCAAATGATTATCAAATTCGTGCTGCTTTGCACGGATTTCCTTGATAAAATCTTCTAGTGGCTTCACATACATCTTATACATTAAAAGCTCTTTTTCTTGCTTTTCATAAACCGACATCTTCTGGCGAACAATCAAGAATACGACCAAAGCTAGAATCAACACAACTAATATAATAAAGACAACAGGAACACTAATAACGTTCTTCACGAAGTAATCGCCTCATTTCTGTTTTATAGGTAACACCAATCTCTATCATGAGATTAAGGCCCTTTATCTGTATCATACGATTCACGGTATCCACATAATCAATAGCATTAAGATTCACCACATACATACGATGACATTGAACAAAGAGTTCCTCTGGAAGCTTTTCAAGAATCTGTTTGATAGACGTATACTTTAGATCTAAGCTTTCTTCTTGCAGGTACAAACGAATTCCCCTTGATATTGCCTCAATACATAAGATCTCTTCTACCCTAATTCGATAATTTACCCCGTCTTTCTTTACCGTAATCCTTCTTTCTTCTTCTGGATGAGAATGTATAATCACCTTCTTCAGAATATTAAGCACGGCTTCCTTGTTATATGGTTTTGTTAAATAAGAATAACACTGTGTTTCACGATATGAGACTAACTCAAGTTCTGCAATCGAGCTAATAAAAACGATAGGAGTGAAGGCATACTTACTTATTTCACGAACTTTTTTAGCGAAATTTAGTCCAGACTTATCATCTTGCTTATTCCTATCTAGATTTATATCTAGAAAGAAGATATCAACTGGCTGGTCCTTCGTTAAGTGCTCGTTTGCCTCCTTAAGAGAATACGCAAAGAGGACATGTATGTCCTCACTGTATTCTTTCATGATTGTCGCTAACGCTGTTATGCTTTCCTTACAATCTTCTAAAATCAATACTGTGGTCATACATGTCCCCTCAACATAAGTAAATTTCAGTGTTTTAAGTTTATTTACTACTTAGCTATCTCAGCGATTCCTTTCGCTAAACCTGCGATTCCTTGAATCTCAGATGGAATTATAATCTTTGTTGCCTGACCGTCAGCAGCCTTTGCAAATGCCTCTAAACTCTTCAACTGAAGAACTGCACTACCTGGGTTGGAATCGTTTAACATTCGAATACCATCTGCGTTAGCTTTCTGCACTGCTATGATCGCCTCTGCCTGGCCTTCTGCTTCACGAATGGTTGCTTCCTTCACTGCTTCTGCACGAAGTATGGCTGCTGCTTTCTCAGCTTCTGCTCCTAAGATTACAGACTGCTTTTTACCTTCAGCCACGAGAATTGCGGAGGTCTTCTGGCCTTCTGCAATCAAGATGGATTCACGACGTTCACGTTCTGCTTTCATCTGTTTCTCCATTGCATCCTGAATTGCTGCTGGAGGAATGATGTTCTTAAGCTCCACACGATTTACTTTAATTCCCCATGGGTCAGTTGCCTGATCAAGGGAAACTCGCATCTTTGTATTAATAATTTCTCTGGAAGTTAATGTTTCATCTAATTCTAAATCACCAATGATATTACGTAAAGTAGTAGCTGTTAAGTTCTCAATTGCCATGATCGGATTCTCAACACCATATGCAAATAGCTTAGGGTCAGTAATCTGGAAGAAGATAACGGTATCAATTCTCATTGTTACATTATCCTTCGTTATCACTGGTTGTGGTGGGAAATCAACTACTTGTTCTTTTAATAGCACACGTCTTGAGATCTTATCGATTAGCGGGATTTTCACATGAATACCTACGCTCCAAGTTGCCTGATAACCACCCAGACGTTCTAAAATGTAAGCATGTGCTTGTGGAACGATTTTGATACAGGATGCTAAGACTATCAATAGTAATACAGCTGCTCCAATGATTAAATACATTTCCATACTTATAACTCCTCCTTATACTCTGATACGATTAATCTAACACCTTCGATGTTAACAATCTTCACCTTGGTTCCTGGTTCCAATATTACACTCTCATCAGCGCTTCGAACGGTCCATTCCTGACCATTCACAACTGCCTCCCCAGATTGATTTGCGTTATCAACCGTTTTGGTAACTTTCACTACTTTCCCTATTAATCCTTCATAATTTGTTTTCACACGGTTCTTGTTTAACTTCTTAACTGCGATTGGCCTTGTAAATATAATTAATATCAGAGATACAAGAGAAAATACTAGGAACTGAAGCCAAAACTCTCCACCCAGAATGGCTATAATGAATGCCACCAGTGCACCGCCTGAGAACCAAATCGTCGTTAGACCAAGCGTTATGATCTCGATCAGAAGCAAGACCGCTAACCCAATTAACCAATATAGTGCTTCCATATAGTCACCGTCTATGCCAAGCATATTCCTTTCCTTGTTTATATTGTAAGAATATACCTTCCACTTGTATTTTACAATAGATTATGCTTGAATGATGTGAAATCATGCTTGAATGCTACCAAACCCATCAAACTATTCTTCTCTTCGCTCATTAATCTCCCGCATCTTTTCTTTGTCTAATTCGTAATACTTCATAGAATACAAGCTGGTCAACCACCCAACGATTGGAACAATACAATAGCATAATATGGCAACGAATTTTAATTGTGATGTCAACTTATCATCTACTTGTGGTAAAGAATCCCTAAAGCCAATGAAAGCAACTACGATTCCTACAAACGCAGTTCCAAAAGCCGAAACCACCTGATCGATAAAGGAAAACAATGCCCCCATCAATCCAGGAACAAACAGTCCACTACGATATACCTCATAATCAGAACAATCTGCAATCATTGGAATTACAATATTATTACTCACAGATTTGCATCCGTTTAAGAAGATATAAATGATAAAAAAGATAAGAGACAAGGTGCTTAAATTAAATCCAATGCTTGTTAAATCAAAGAAAGCTAAGATAATCGTCATTACAATTTGAAAGCCGATTGCTAACCAAGTAAATGCTTGAAATGCTTTTTTCTGTCCTAAACGTTGAGCCACAAGTACACCTAATGTCACCACGATAAGGTTTGGAATTGCTGTTACTAGGCCAATGGTTCCTGATAATTCATAGTTCTTCATCATAATACCAAAAATGATAACGCCAACAGTTATGTTACTATAAACCATTGATGTAAATTTATTTACACTAGCTGCAGTGACAAGCATTCGAATTGGTTTATTATGTGTAAGAATAGTGACATAGTCTCTTATATGAATTTTCTGAGTAACACCCTCACGTCCAAAATATTCAGTTCGATCCTTGGACCAGATTCCGATTACAGATAATATGGTGCAAACACCAGCAATTAATATAATCCATCTTGTGATATCCTGATATAGCAGGGGATTCCGAAATTCTCCATCATACTTCTTAGTCAAAAAAGATTGAACATAAAGAGCAGTCCCACCATAAGCGGAGGTAATAAATAGTGAATCAAAATAAGTTGATACCGGGCGTATCTTCGGGTTATTAGTCATTACTGCCTGTCCAGCTTTGGCTGTTAGGGTTTGAAAGGTATAACCCACTACAAAGACTACATAAGTTAGAATAAACAATGGTAGCCGAATACACTTTGGTACCATATAAGAAAAGTAAAATAAGGAAAGCGAGCTTAAAGCCATTAGTATATTTCCCATGACCATAAAAGGTCTAAATTTACCAAACCTTCCATCGGTGCGATCAACAATATAACCAATAAAAGGATCTATTAGTCCATCGAATACTCTTAAACCAGTGAGAACAACGGATGTGAACACTACAGTAAAGCCAATAATTCCATTCACAAAATATGCGGTGTATTCCATTAGAGCTAAATATAATGTTGAACTAGCTGTATTCAATGAAAATAAAGCAATCTGAAATATACTAGAGTTATTATAACTCGGGTCTAATTTTTTTGTCGTAAAAAGCATAATCCCCCCAAATGTATCTAGCTTAACAAACTAATTCCCATGCTTATTTCTAATAAACCTATAGCAGAATAGCTAGCTTTATTATGTATGAAATAAGTATGGGCTTTTACAAATGGTAACATAAATGGAAGTAATATGTCAATTTTCTTTTCAATTCTAATCAATTCCTAATCTTTGAGATGCTAATTATTCTGCAGAACTTCTTTATTTTCCCTTATATTATGTCTCATTGTTACGGTTCCATACCTAAGAAGCTACTTGGAAACCTAATTAGAATGACAGCAAAAAGTACTTTCATCATTTCACTTCATACTTTCAATTTTACTATCATATATTTTTTTAAGAGATAAGCATATCAATAGGAGCAGAACGGAGAAATTATGCATTTTCATTCCATGTCAGTTAAGGAGACTTTACAAAACCTGAATGTTACACTTAAAACAGGCCTTACACAGATAGAAGCCAAAAAACGCATTCAAAAGTATGGTAAAAATGAATTGGAAGCAAAAAAAGGGGTTAGTATTCTTTCACGGTTCATATCACAATTTTCAGATTTTATGATTATTGTTCTTATTTGCGCTGCTTTCATATCCTTTGGTGTATCCCTTCTTAAAGGAGAAGCAGACTATATTGATCCCATTATTATCTTTGCAATTATTATACTAAACGCAATCTTAGGAGTAGCCCAAGAAGCAAAGGCCGAGAAATCTCTCGAAGCTCTTAAAAAATTAGCAGCTCCTAACGCTCTTGTGCTTCGAGATGGACTCCAGGCTTCAATCCCCTCTAGCGAATTAGTACCAGGAGATATTATCTTTCTAGAAACCGGTCATTACGTACCAGCTGATGCGCGCTTGATCAGCTGTAACAGCTTAAAAGTGGATGAGTCCTCCCTTACTGGTGAGTCACATCCTGTAGAAAAAGAGGCTGATGTTGTACTAAAGGAGACAACAATCCTTGGCGATAGAAGAAATATGGTTCCATCTTCTGGTATTGTTACCTTCGGCCATGGATTAGCAGTAGTCACTGCCACTGGGATGCATACAGAAGTTGGCAACATTGCCAAGATGATTATGCAAGATGATACTCCTGAAACTCCACTCCAGAAGAAGTTAGCCAAAACAGGGAAGTTTCTCGGCATGGCAGCACTTGTCATATGTATGAGCATCTTCTTTCTTGGTACTGTACAAGGACGAGAAATCTTTGATATGTTTATGACCAGCGTTAGTCTTGCTGTTGCAGCAATTCCAGAAGGTTTACCAGCAATCGTTACCATCATGCTCTCCTTAGGGGTACTACGTATGGCCAAGAAAAACGCCATCATACGTAAACTTCCTGCGGTGGAAACTTTAGGAAGCGCCACTTTTATCTGTTCTGATAAGACAGGAACCTTAACACAGAATCGTATGACGGTGACCCACCTTGCATCCATTCAAGGGGAGGAGTCAGAAAAACAACCATTTGGACTTCGTTTACTAGAGATGGCCTGTTTATGTAACAATGCGATTATGCAAGAAGAATTAAATGATGCCTTAGGTGAGCCAACCGAAAAGGCTCTGATTCTGGCTGCAATGAGAAATCAAATCAATAAGAAAGCCTTAGAACAAAAAATGCCTAGAGTTCGAGAAATACCCTTTGACTCTAATAGAAAATTAATGACCACTGTACATAAGTTAACAGATGGTCGGCATCTAGTGATCACGAAAGGAGCATTCGACATCTTAATCAAGCATTGCTCTCATGTGGAAAATAGAGGTAAGATAGAAGCTTGCCAATATGCTGAACATAAAAAATTCGAGCGTGCTTGTCTTAACATGACACAAAAAGCTCTTCGCGTGCTAGGAGTCGCATATAAGTATGTGGATAGTGCTATTAATTATATGACAGATCCAATGTTAGAAAGCGATCTTACTTTACTTGGCCTTCTTGGAATGATTGATCCACCAAGACCAGAAGTAAAAGATGCTGTAGCCACTTGTAAGGCGGCAGGTATCACCCCTGTCATGATTACTGGAGACCATGTATCTACTGCCTGTGCTATCGCCAAGGCCTTGGGAATTCTTCCAGAGGAAGATTACAGTCTAAAAGCAATCAGTGGTGAAGAATTGAATCATATGACAGATCGTGAGTTAGAACAAAAAATATATCAATATCGTGTTTTTGCTCGGGTATCACCAGTACATAAAGTTCGGATTGTAAAAGCTCTTCAAAAGCGGGGCGAGGTTGTTGCCATGACAGGCGATGGTGTTAACGATGCTCCTGCATTAAAGGCAGCGGATATCGGTTGTGCTATGGGGCTTGGCGGTACTGATGTAGCAAAGAATGCAGCTGACATGATCCTAGCTGATGATAATTTTGCAACCATCGTAGCTGCTGTGAAAGAAGGACGTGGTATCTATGATAACATCAGAAAGTCCATCCACTTCCTATTATCCAGTAACATAGGTGAGATTATAACCATCTTTATAGCTATCTTATTCGGCTTGCCTTCCCCTTTGTTGGCGGTACAGCTACTGTGGGTTAACTTAGTAACAGACTCCTTACCAGCAATCTCTTTGGGTGTGGAACCTGCTCCTGATGATATTATGCGAAAGAAGCCAATCTCCCCAAAGAAAGGGATGTTTGCTGATGGTCTTATCTTTAAAATTATCTTTGAAGGAGCAATGATTGGTTCTCTTGCATTGATTGCATATCTTATTGGTGATCGAACAATGGCCTTTGCAGTATTAAGCTTATCCCAGCTGTTCCACGCCTTTAATATGAGAAGTGAACATTCCATCTTTAAAATTGGTTGGTTTTCCAACATGAAAATGGTACTCTCCTTCTTGGTTTGTTCCATATTACAGATCGCAGTCATATCCATTAAAGCACTGAACAAGATATTTAAAGTGACACCACTATCTCTGCTGCAGTGGGGTATTGTCCTCCTCTTATCCATTGTCCCAATTGTTGTAGTGGAATTACAAAAGAAGTTCGCTAAATAACACCCTTATTTTTCAGAAGCCAATGCTAAGAACAAATCGTATACTTCTTTATTCTCCTTCTGAAGTCTCATGGGTTTTAAATCTCTATTCAAAAAACAATGTTTGCTCTCACCAACAGTCTTGATCTCCTTGGTGAGAGCATCTTCTATTACATAGGATACGGTGAATTTCAGACCATTAAAGAAAGTAACTTTTGAAGTTATATTGACAATATCCTGGTAGCGAACCATGGATTTATATTCAGCATGAACCTCTAAAACCGGGCTCATGATTCCAAGCTCCTCCATACGACCATAGCTAAATCCAACCTGCTCTAGTAAATCTGTTCTCGCTTCTTCAAACCAGCGAATATAATTGGAGTGATGCACACAGCCCATCTGATCTGTCTCATAATACTGTGCCTTGTGTTGATATACCCTTATCTTATCCAATTCCATCATGACTAGCGTTCCCCCTTCACCTTATACATTGCTCGTTCTCCTCCAATGAATTTCGGTCTGGTTCTAGCGCAAACCAGATTAGCTTCCCCAATCTTACATACAGACAGACGCACTGGGACTGCAACCTTTCTTAAGTGCATACCAATTAAGGTATTCCCTATATCCATACCTGCATGAGCCTTTATTTCCTCCACAGCTACAGGCTTCTCCATATTCTGATAAACACAGGTAGCAAAGGACCCACCTGCATGTGGATGAGGAACTGCGTTCACCTCTTCATACCCATAATATCTTCTGGCTTCTTCTTCTATGATAATTGCACGATTTAGATGCTCACAGCATTGAGCGGCTAAATATAGCTTATGTTGTTTTAATTCATCTGCGATACCTTGGTACACGGCAGATGCTGCTTCCATTGCAGACTGTGTACCAATGGTTTGTCCCATGATCTCACTAGAGGAGCAGCCAACCACAACAATATCATGTTCCTTTAAGTCACTTACTTTCAGTAACTCTCTTATTGCCTGTCTTGCACTTTCTTCTATTGCATCAAACATACTACAATCCCTCCTAATCTATAAAGCTTACATAAAACATTATACACCAAAACTGAATCTATACCATAGTATACATGGAATTTTTATTACTATAATTTCTACCTTGGACATAGCGCCCTCCAACCAATGAATTACAATGAATTGTTTAGGAAACAGTTCATGTGCGGGTTCGCGTAAATAAAACAAGAAGGTACCGAATCAACTAACGTTTGCTACGGCCCTTCTTGTTTTATGAATCAATCTGTTGTAAAATATATTATACGACAACCTTGAAAGGAGAATTACCTATGTCAACAGATTCCGACAAAACAACCCCTATTCTTCCCTTTGATATTACTTATGGTGAAAATTTCACTATTTACCAGCATATGAAATATAAGCATGACAAAGATTTGATTGAAAAAGTTGGTATCTGCATGGAAAGTGGTAATGTTTATAAATATTACTCTACCAAAGATATTGAACCTGTCAAAATCGGTGAAATTCAGCCTAGCGAGGAAAAATAATCGTAATTAATTATTTCAACACTTTAAATGCTTTCTTTCCAGGATAGATTGCTGATGCTCCAAGTTGTTGTTCGATACGTAGTAACTGATTATACTTTGCTACACGGTCGCTTCGGCTTGGTGCACCAGTTTTAATTTGACCTGCATTGGTAGCAACTGCAATATCAGCTAAGGTTGTATCTTCTGTCTCTCCAGAACGATGGGAAACAATCGCAGTCCATGCTTGATTCTTGGTCATCTCGATCGCATTTAATGTTTCTGTTAAGCTACCAATCTGATTAAACTTAATTAATACTGAATTAGAAACATCTTCTTTGATACCTTTTGTAATACGATTCGTATTAGTAACGAATAAATCATCACCAACCAACTGAACACGGTCACCTAGGCGTTTTGTTAACTTAGCCCAGCCTTCCCAATCTTCTTCAGCAAGACCATCCTCTAAGGATATAATTGGGTACTTGTTGCACAAGTCTTCCCAATAATCAATCATCTCATCCACAGTTTTTAATTGATCCGCTTTCCAGAAGTAATACATTCCGTCTTTACCAATCTTCTTTGCCTCATCATACATCTCAGTAGCTGCTGCATCCATGGCAATATAAAAATCACTGCCAGGTGTATAACCTGCTTTTTTAATTGCTTCAACGATATAGATCAATGCCTGCTCGTCAGATTCGAATTTTGGAGCAAATCCACCTTCATCACCAACTGCTGTTACATAACCATCTTGTTTTAATAATTTCTTTAAGGTATGGAATACAGTTGTGCTCTTCTCTAAGGCATCGCTAAATGTTCTTGCACCAACAGGCATTATCATAAATTCCTGAATATTCAAACTAGAATCCGCATGCTTACCACCATTAATGATATTCATCATTGGAACTGGTAAGGTTCTGGCATTGGTTCCACCAAGATATTGATATAAAGGTAAACCACAAGATACTGCTGCTGCTTTTGCTGTAGCAAGAGAAACTGCTAAGATTGCGTTTGCACCAAGATTTCCTTTGTTAACAGTTCCGTCTGCTGCAATCATGGCAGCATCAATTTCAACTTGATTGAAAGGATTTTTTCCAATGACTGCCTCTGCTAGTTCTCTCTTAACATGCTCAACAGCCTTCTTTACACCATTTCCAAGATAACGACTCTTATCGCCATCACGAAGTTCCACAGCTTCAAAAGCTCCTGTTGATGCACCAGAAGGAGCTGCTGCAATACCTACACTTCCATCTGATAATATAACTTCCGCTTCAACTGTCGGATTACCTCTGGAATCTAAAATCTCACGACCTATTACTTTTTCAATGCTTACTACACGTTTCATAAATAAGTACCATCCTTTCATATTATACGTATATTAGGAATATCCTATCAAATATTTATTTCCTATTTCAAATAAATTATACTTCATATCACTTTGCTATAGGACATCCTATACGAGGGTTACAATGAGTTATGTATGTATTTTACCTCAATCCTTGAAGCGTGTAAATATCTAACAACGAATCCAACAACTTCTTGAGAAATAAAATCATTACCGAACAAAGGAACTGCCATCCACAAAAAAAAGAGACCAAAATGGTCTCTTCATGTGTTATTTTGATCTTGAATAAAAGCAATGATTTCCGAGAATAAAATATTTCGTATAACTAGAGTAATTTGCTTTATTTTTCATAAGGAAGAACATATAATCCCCTATGTTATTGTTGCCTGCCAATGCTTCAATTGCAGCCTGCTTACAGCTTTCTGTGACTTTAGACATAAATTTTTCCACACGTCCAGAGTTCGCACCTGAAAATTGACCCTTTGCATAAACAACATCAGATATTGTATTGCCCCAGTAACCATCAAGCATTCTGTTAACGACAACATTCGCTACAGCAAGCTTTCCTTCATATGGTTCGCTAAGAGCTTCCATAGCAACTACGGTTGCTAATAAGTAAATTTCTTCATCAGACACTTTAATGGCAGCGCGGTTAGTAGTCTGAGGCTTATATTTCTTGGCTTCTTGTAAAGCTTTTGCTATTTCTGCTGCTTCTTTTGCTTTTTGCTCTTCTTCTGCACTTACTGCAGTTTTTAAGGTAAACTTAGGTTCTATATAATCTTTTGATACGTAAGCAATCGTACTTCCTTCGAATAGTAAAGCTACCCATTCCTCGGTATCCATGTCAGGAACATGGATAAATGTATCTGACATCTTCGCTTTCCCTAAAATTTCACTTTCTGTACTTGGTTTGGTTCTTATATTAACCGTGCCTGCTGTAATCTCTGCTTGGAAAGCTTCTAAGTTTTTTGCGATTGTCAATGCCTCGTTATCAAAATATAAGTATTCATTGTTTGCATATCCAGTTACATTACCAGATTTAATCTTAGTCCATTCCTCGCCTCGCTCTAGAATCGTTGCATAAGCATTCTTATAGAGTTTACCAACTACATTCGCATCTGCTGATGCTTCACTACGAATGTTAAGAGATTCATTCACCTTTGGAAGTACTTTATTAAATATAAATTCTGGTTCTGATAAGCTTAGTGTAGTTAGCGTCTCAGTTACAACAGCGGTTTGGGCGGTGTCAACATTATCAATGTTGTCAGCGTTAAAAACAGTAAATTCTGTGATTGTTATGATTGCCTTGGCGAGTGTTGTAAAATCAACTTCTGCAAATTCTGAGTTAACCTCTTTTGTCTCAATTGTACTTAACTCCATCTTTGCTGCTGGTGTTACATCAACAGTTACTTCTTGTGCTTTTGGATTGGTGTTTGACATGTTAATGCACATCATTGTAACAAATAAACCCATGCACATAAGAAAAGTTGTAGTAACCTTATGCTTTGTTTTCATATTCTTACCTAATTCCTTTCGATGTGATTTCTTCATGATTCGTTAAATATTCATGAAGGAACTATCTCATAATTATTACAGAAATATTACAAAAGCATTGTAACAAATTCTTAATGATTTGTCAACCTTTGGGACAAGTACCAGCAACTATCCACTTTTTTTGATTAATCTAATACCAGATTTACATATTCCTCACCCTCAAATCCCTTAGCAAAAGCCATAACATAAGGAGCCTCTTCACCCAGGATTTTAGAATGTTTCGGAAGAATCACTGACATATGTGAGACGGCAATTTGTGAACTCAGATATTTTACTGCTGCATACAAAGAAACATCTGACAAGGTAGTTTCCTTAATAATTAAAGTATCATTATCCTGATAATAAAGAAGAGCTCCCTCTTCATAATGAAGATCTCCTTCTTTTCTTAGTATTACTTTTTGAGCCTGTCCACCTAAAAATATAAACTCCTTTAATAAATAACTTAAATCTTCTTGTTCCCACAACACAAAACCGGCCTTAGTAAAAGCCTTATTTCTTAGACTATAAAAATCCTCCACAGTTAGTGGTTCCACCTTTTCTATCTCATGTTTACTATCAAATTGTTTTAGGTCCTTAAAAAAGTTTTCCATACTTATATGCAAAACTCTCTTGTGACTCAACGTTTGGTAACCGAGAGTTTCGTAATAGCCAAAGAGGGATGGGTTTGCTGGCACTAAAAACGTACCGACGTAATCCTTTTTTATCATCTGATTGGCATGTTCCATTAAAGCCGCAGCATAGCCCTTCCTTCGATGTTCTGGATGAGTTGCCACCGCATAAACGTAGCGTACTGGAAGCTTTGCCTTATGATGTACCACGTAGCCTGGCATTAAAGTAAGCATAGCTACTACTTGATCTTCAATAAGATAAACTAAAGTTTCCTCTGCTTTGAATCGATTCTCATAGTAGAAATCAATATAAGCATCTTCATCATGAAAACAAAGCTTCCATAAGCTTTTTAGTTGTGATATCATATCATGTTTTGCAGTAGTTATCATAAACTCACCTTTTTCTAATTATGCTTTGTATATAGCACGGTATTTGTCTAAAAGAATTTCAGGATAGTAAGACATCTTCGCCTTTCGAAGTCCTTCTTCCCCCATATCCTCTTCTCGATTTACATATTCATACTCCTGACATTCATGAATAACAAATTGCTGGTTGATCATAGGATAAGCTCCTTGAATCTCAGCGAATGCTTTCTCTACGTGAACTACAAAAGTGTTGCTATTAAGGGGCTCACCAATCGTAAATGCAACAACCCTTCCATCCATACGTAATAATCCGCCCAAGAGGTTGAACTCCTCAAAATGTGAAAGGGCCTTCATCACTGCGCAAGCCTCCAGTAGTTTCGCTTCACTTTCAAAGCACTCATTCTTCTCACACCACTCTTTATTCATCTTAATACACTCGTCCAAATTCTCTTTTGTGATTGGCTCATAGGACCAAGGGTTGTCATTAAAACGAGCAATGTGATTTCTCTTCCCATGAAGCTTTTTCCCAGCAAGGTTTGTTAACTTCTCTGTAGAATAGATATAGTCACAGTCGTCCCGGTTGTTCGTAAACTCGAACTTCCCAGGCATGATTAAGTCAAGTAAAGTTACATGTTCTGACATTAAGGCATGCATAACAAAGGGTTCTCCACGTTCACTTGCATCCTGAATTAACATTTCTAGAACTTTCCCTAAATCCCCTTCCCCTATCGGGAAGCCATATTCCATGGTTTCTTGACCGCTTCTGGTACAATAAAAACCTTCTACATAAGCAATCTCAAGTTTATATTGAAAACTCCAAATGTAATTGTTAACGAAGGTATATTCACACCCCATTAATTCTGCTTTTTTTAGGATTGGATCAATCCATTCCCTGTCGCTTAACTCAATTTGTCTAAACTCTATCATACTATCACCTTTCTTTTCTTTCGTTAAATTCCTTTTATTAAAAAACATATCTATCTAAACAACTATTCTATCTTTAGTTTGTATCAAACAATCTATTTTTATTTGCATAGAACAAAAGTGTGCTTCGCACACTCATATTCCATTCCCGGTCGTGTGCATCTTGGCACGTAGTACCTTTAATTTATAGGAAATTCTGAGGAATTTTCTATAAATTAAAACGAGTGTTACAACTGCAACAATCACAATTAGTAACACTCGTTTTTATTACACTCTCTTTTTATTCAAGCGAACATCAAAACCTTTTTTCGTCAATGCCTTCACCACTTCATCAAAGTCTTTACACTCTACACGAACAAAAAACTCTTGCAAGCCCATTGTCTCTGTATTAATAATTACTATGTTCTTAATGTTAGCATCATGTTTTGCGATTGTTTCAGCAATCTTAGCAAGTGTTCCCTTATAATCATAGGAATAGATTGTAAAGGTATCATAATCTTTCCCGAATAACTTCTGGTACTCCTTAAAAATTGCCTGTTGTGTTACAATTCCCATAAGCTCCTCTGTCTTACTAAGGACAGGTATAAAACGGAACTTAGATGCAATAAACATTGTAGCGGCTTCTTCAATTGGAGTATCCTCTGTCACGCTAACTAGCTTGGTACGCATTAAGTCACTTACTGGTCTTGCTAAGAACTCTTCTTTGCTAGCGGTGTAATTTCTAAAATATTCTTCAAAAATATGTTGTTTAGAAAGAGCACCTATAAACTTTCTCTTATCGACAACTGGCATGGATAATAGTTGATGTTCGTCTATAATTGCCAGAGCTTCCTCAATCGTGTTATCAACCGAGATACACTTAAGGTCTATAAACGGAATCATTATTGCTTTTACTTTCATGCGCGCTCCTTGTCTACCTGACTATCAGGTTATATGCATAGCGAAATAATATTATTCGCTACGTATTTCTCTAGATATGTATTTCTATAGAAATTTATTTTATATTTCTTACCTTAATTATAATAATTAAATAGTTAAAATGCAAGTTGAACTTGCAATCTCATCCAAAACAAGATACTATAGACAGCAGAAAAGTTTTGATCATCATGTAGAAATGAGGTAATAGATATGAAATTATGGGGCGGTCGTTTCACCAAAGAAACCAATCAACTAGTTCACAATTTTAATGCTTCCATCTCTTTTGACCAAAAGTTCTATGAACAAGATATCAGAGGCAGTATTGCACATGTAACTATGTTAAGTAAACAAGGAATCTTAACCGAATCCGAACGTGACATTATTATCGAAGGTTTAGAAAAGATTAGAGAGGACATTGCTAGCCAAACCTTGATCATAGATGCCACTCACGAAGACATTCATAGTTTCGTAGAAGCTCATCTGATTGAACGAGTTGGTGATGTGGGTAAGAAACTTCATACAGGTCGTAGTCGTAACGATCAAGTAGCTTTGGATATGAGACTATATACAAGAGACGAAATCGTAGAGCTAAAATCCTTAGTCAAAGAATTATTAGAAGAACTTCTTGTGATTATGAAGTCACATACTTCCACATATATGCCTGGTTTTACTCATTTGCAAAAGGCTCAACCAGTTACCTTAGCACACCACATCAGTGCATACTTTGAGATGTTTAAACGTGATAACAATCGTTTATCAGATATTTATAAGCGAATGAATTATTGTCCACTTGGAGCTGGTGCTCTTGCTGGTACCACCTATCCTTTGGATCGTTCTTATACAGCTTCTCTTCTTGATTTTGATGGCCCAACCTTAAATAGTATGGACTCAGTATCGGATCGAGATTATGTGATTGAATTATTAAGTGCACTTTCCACCATTATGATGCACCTTAGCAGATTCTGTGAAGAGATTATTATCTGGAATTCGAATGAATATCAGTTTGTTGAAATCGATGACACTTACTCTACCGGTAGCAGTATTATGCCTCAGAAAAAGAATCCAGATATTGCTGAGTTAGTACGTGGTAAGACAGGTCGTGTTTATGGGGCTTTGATGTCAATTTTAACTACAATGAAGGGACTTCCTCTCGCTTATAATAAGGACATGCAGGAGGATAAAGAATTAACCTTTGATGCAATTGACACCGTGAAAGGTTGTCTAAAGCTCTTTACAGGTATGATAACATCTATGAAGTTCAACCAAGACATCATGGCTAAAAGTGCTATGAACGGCTTTACCAATGCAACAGATGCTGCAGATTATCTAGTAAATCATGGAGTAGCCTTCCGAGATGCCCATGGAATTATCGGACGTCTCGTTCTTACCTGTATCTCCAAACAATGTGCCATCGAAGATTTAACCTTAGATGAGTTAAAAGAGATTTCACCTGTATTTGAAGAGGATGTATACGATGCCATTTCTCTTAAAACCTGCGTGGAAAAACGCAACACCATTGGTGGTCCAGGAAAACTAGCAATGGCTGAAGTTATTAGAGAATGTGAAGCATATTTGAAAAAATAGTAGCAATTAAGCTGCTCAAGAGCTAGAGGCTGTGTATGTCAAATTGCATACACAGCCTCTTTTTACTTTTCATTTCTTAAGACATAAGAATAAATACAGCCATACAAGAATCCCAGAATAGCTATAACCATCGTTATGATTGTTATAACAGTATTCTGTAGTACCCCATTCATAATCATAAGAAGACCAAGAATGCTCAGATAATAGCCCCCAAATCGATTGGTTTTCTTCCAACTAACTTCATTACGTATAGACCAAGGTGTACGAAATCCTATGATATAATTGCGCTTTACCGTCGGCATGAAATTACCAATAATAAGGAAAGCTATCCCAATCAGAATTGGGAGAAACATTTGCACTCTTATATCAACCCCTAAAGCTACAGTAATTGAAGTCCATTGTAATATCATCAAAAGATAAGTCGTAGCGACTGTTGTTATCTTGCTTGCTTTTTCATTTCTTTCATTCTTTCTATGTTGAAAGATACCACTTGTCATGATGATATAAAAGATAAGAGGTAAAGCGCTCATAGCAAATACAGCTTCTTTCGGTGCTGTTTTTGCGACCTCCCAGTTGATATCCCATTGAAGAGGTATCTCCTTATTAATATAAAAATAACTCATAATGCCACCAACCAAGGACAACAACGCACTTACCATAGGTATTGTAATCCTAAATATTTTCCTAATTTTCATTAACGTCTCTCCTCCATGTCCTTAGTAACTAGGTCTCATCTTTTTGTGATACGTCATAAAACCACTTGACCATATCCTGAAACACAGTTGTGTTTAAAGAATATACAATCGTCTGGCCTTGTCGCTCATCTGTAATCAGCCCAGCGTTTTTTAAGATGGTAAGGTGATGACTGATCGAAGGTTTACTAATCTGAAAATAATCCGCAATATCTCCTGCGATCATATCTTTTTTCGATAATAATTCTAGGATTTTTCTTCTCGTTGGATCTGCTAGAGCTTTAAAAACATCATTCACCTAAATTCTCCCTATTGTGTTAGTCCTGTAATTTAATTGTAATCCTAATGCAACTAAATATCAGCGATTAATTTTTTATCGTTATGTTTCATATAAAATTGCATACCTGCTGCTAGTAATACTACAATTACAAATGTGAGATAGGAAATCACCATTGGTTCTAGCTCCAACAAAAATAACGCAGCCATAGGAAGTCCTGCAGTTAAAAAGCCAGATAAGGAACCTAGCATAGCAGCCGCACTCTGTTTTACCACAACAGTCTCATTCTTCCACTCCATCAAAGGTAATTTAAGATTAATGAAGAGACCAAGAACTGCTGTGAGATAGCAATATGCAAGTGGTATTAATACTGCCATCACACTTTCGATTACATTCAGCTGAAAGCGGAAGCTAAATGACAATGAAGTTAATAAACAAAATGGCATCGTTAAACTAATTGAAAATAATATCTTTGCAAGGAAGATACGATTAGCATTGATTGGAGCTGCCTTCAGAATCCAAAAATTCTTTCCTTCTAAGGAAATCGAGGAAGCTGAAATCGCACACATCGAAATCATGAAAGCAATCACAAAAGGAACCATATTTTTCAGCATTTGAGACATCACAGGATCACTCATGATTGTATCTAATTGTTTGATTGGAACTACCTGAATTGCGATAGCAGCGATAGCCATTAAGATTAAGGCAAAAAAGGTATTGAATACATAAATGGTACAAGAAAAATAGCGCTTTGCTTCCTTATGATACAATGCCATTAACTGACTGCTCTGTTTTAACTCCTTCATCTTGAATTTGGATCCTGCCTGTACCGCACTTAATTTAGAATTTAAGCTCTTAAATCCTTTCCCTAATGCCATAGAAAAAAGCAAGAAAGCCAGTGCAGATACTCCAAGGAAAAGGAGTAAACTTGGAATATGATACTTAACTACTCCATCTAGAAACCATCTCGCAAGAGG
>JAEYWQ010000013.1 GCA_023428885.1 Bacillota bacterium | reverse complement strand
GAATTCTTCTGGGCACAATGTGGCAGTAGAACGTGCTTTTTCTTATATTTCACAAAGTGGGTACTTTAATGATTTAACCAAGGGTATCCGTTATTACCGTTTCTTAGAGGATCTGGAAAAGAATTTTGATGAAAGAAAAGAACATCTGGTAGAGCACTTTAAGAAACTAAGAGATATTATCTTTACATCCAGTGGTTTTACCATTAGTATTACAGCTGATGAGAAAGGGTTTGAGAGCTTATCCAAGGCTCTTCCTATTATGAAATCAGCCTTAAAACTAGAGGAAGTGGAGGAAAACCGTGAGATATCTCAGGTAATCTTGCCGGCAAATTATAATTTTCCAGTGGAGAAACTGAATGAGGGCTTTATCTACTCAGGTCAAGTGCAATACGTAGCACGTATAGGTAACTTTGTTCGTAGTGGATTTACCAGTAGTGGAGCATTAAAAGTATTAAAAACAATCATGAGCTATGACTATCTATGGAATAACGTCCGTGTAAAGGGTGGTGCTTATGGATGTATGTGTCAGTTTGGAGGCTTAGACGGATCAGCATATCTGGTTTCTTATCGAGATCCTAACTTGTTAGAAACAGATGAGATTTATAAGAAGGCTTCTGAATATGTAGAGAATTTTGATGCCAATGAACGTGATATGACGAAGTATATTATAGGAACTATGAGTTCTGTTGATACACCACTCACTCCGATGATGAAGGGAAGCAGGTCCCTGAATGCTTATATGTCAGGGGTGACTATGGAAGATATTAAACGTGATCGTGCGCAGATTCTAAGTGCAAGGAAAGAAGATATACAAAAACTAGCAGCTTTAGTAAAAGCAGTCGTAGATCAGGATAATATTTGCGTCATTGGAAATGAAGAAAAGGTAAAGAAATGCAGCAATTTATTTACGGAAGTAAAATCGTTATTATAGTGTATTGTATGTGGCTAAGGGTAATTTATCAGTGGTTTAGCACAGTACACAGTGCGACTAGAATAGGCGCACACAAAAGATTAATTCGTGAGGGTTACCGCACAGGAAAGAGGAAAAATGGAAGTTAGTAAGAATAAGTATAAATCAGGGTTTGTAACCTTGATTGGAAGGCCTAATGTTGGAAAATCAACATTAATGAATCAGCTGATTGGACAGAAGATAGCCATCACATCAGATAAGCCACAGACAACAAGGAATCGTATTCAAACAGTCTTAACAGAGGACCAAGGGCAGATTATATTCTTGGATACACCAGGAATCCACCAAGCGAAGAACAAGCTTGGTAAGTTTATGGTGAATGTTGCAGAACGTACCATTAATGAAGTTGATGTGATTCTGTGGTTAGTAGAACCATCAACCTTTATTGGAGCTGGAGAGCAAGTAATCATTGAGAAATTGAAAAAGTGTAATACGCCTGTGATTCTTGTTATTAATAAAATTGATCTTGTTAAGAAGGAAGAGATTCTAGCGTTTATCGATGCTTACCGTAAGTGCTTAGACTTCGCTGAGATTATTCCTGTTTCTGCATTAAAGGGAGAAAATAAGCAGCAGCTTATCGATGTGATTTTTCGTTATTTGCCAGAAGGCCCAATGTATTATGATGAAGATACCATCACAGATCAACCTGAGCGACAGATCGTAGCGGAGCTAATTCGTGAGAAAGCTCTTCGCTTACTAAGTGATGAGATTCCACATGGAATCGCAGTGTCGATTGACCAGATGAAAGAGCGTCCAGAAGGAAATATGATGGATATCAGTGCAACAATTGTTTGTGAGAGGGACTCTCACAAGGGAATCATCATTGGTAAGCAAGGGGCTATGTTAAAAAACATTGGTATGCAGGCAAGAAGAGAAATCGAGAATTTATTAGATACAAAAGTATTTTTACAGCTTTGGGTGAAAGTTAAAAAAGAGTGGCGTGATAGTGATTTCTTAATTAAGAATTATGGTTATCGTGAGGATACAGACATGTAGTAAACAAGGTTATTCTTAGTTAAGAGGATTGTTTATCACAACTTTCGATACTGCCATATTCTACTTTGTATAAAATAAATTGCTTCGGAAATGATACTACTATGAGATCGATTGAATGTAGGAAGAAGTGTTCAATCTGCAAATGGAGTTATTTGCTTTTAGTATGCTCTAGTCATAGTATGGATGCAAGCAACAAAAGGACAAAAGATTGTGCTTTGTAACGAGATATCATTTAGGGGGCGTGAATGATGAAAAATGAAGAGTTTTGGAAGAAGTTTGAGCAAACAGGTGGCGTAAGAGAGTATTTAGATTATACAGCTTGTACAAGTGAAATCAAGCTTGATAACAAGAAGGAGATAAGAAATGATCCAAACGGTTACAGTAACCGGGATTGTGTTAGCGACAATGCCCATTGGAGACTATGACAAAAGGCTAACGATTCTGACCCTGGAACGTGGAAAAATTACTGCATTTGCAAAAGGCGCTAGAAAACAAAATAGCGCCTTATTAGCGTGCAGTCAGCCGTTTACCTTTGGTGAGTTTAGCTTATATGAGGGAAGAAGTTCTTACAATGTGCAATCGGTGAACATAAAGAATTATTTTGGAGAGTTACGTAATGATATGAAGATGGTTTACTATGGTTTATATTTTTGCGAGTTTGTAGATTATATGACCCATGAAGGAAATCTTGAAGTGGATACTATGAAACTCTTATATCAGTCCTTGCGAGCACTTTATAATGTCAATATCGGAATTGATTTGGTGCGTTATGTATTTGAATTAAAATTAATTGCTCTTTCCGGAGAAGCACCTCAAGTCTTTGAATGTGTAAAATGTGGATCAAAAGATGGATATTATCGATTTAGTGTAACACGTGGAGGAGTATTGTGTGAGGGCTGTCGCCGCTCGGCGTCAGATAGCATTCGAATTTCTACTTCCACTCTCTACACACTTCAGTTTATATTGTCTTCCAAGGTAGAGAAACTGTATTCCTTTACAGTAACACCAGAGGTATTGCGAGAACTAAAAATGGTAATCAATGCTTATCGCAAAGAGTATGTAAATCATGAATTTAAAGCCTTGGAGTTGCTTGAGATTCTATAATTTAAGCTTTAAAATATCATTTATACTGTGGCAATTTGCTACATTGCTTCCTTAGTCTAGTCAATAACGTAAGATTAGCTAATTTATGCTTGAAAATATGGCGAATTAAAGGTACAATGATACAATTAAAGAGAACATAATATGTAAGAAATGTGAGGATGGTTGTAATGGAAAAAACAATGGAAAAAATCGTCGCTTTAGCAAAAGCAAGAGGTTTTGTTTATCCTGGCTCTGAAATCTATGGTGGACTAGCTAACACTTGGGATTATGGTAATCTAGGAGTTGAGCTTAAGAATAATGTTAAGAAAGCTTGGTGGGCAAAGTTTATTCAACAAAACCCATACAATGTTGGTGTTGATTGCGCAATCTTAATGAATCCTCAAACTTGGGTTGCTTCTGGACATCTTGGAAGTTTCTCCGATCCATTGATGGATTGTAAAGAATGTCGTGAAAGATTCCGTGCAGATAAGGTAATTGAAGATTACGCAGCTGAGAATGGAATTACATTAGAAGGTTCTGTGGATGCATGGTCCAACGAAGAGATGGCTGCTTATGTTGCTGAACATAAGATCCCATGTCCAACTTGTGGAAAGCACAACTTTACTGACATTCGTCAATTCAACTTAATGTTTAAAACCTTCCAGGGTGTAACTGAAGATGCAAAGAATACAGTATATCTTAGACCAGAGACAGCTCAGGGTATCTTTGTTAATTTTAAGAATGTTCAAAGAACTTCAAGAAAGAAGATTCCATTTGGAATTGGACAGATTGGTAAATCCTTTAGAAATGAAATCACACCAGGTAACTTTACCTTCCGTACCAGAGAATTCGAGCAGATGGAATTAGAATTCTTCTGTGAGCCAGATACTGACTTGGAATGGTTTGCATATTGGAAAGAGTTCTGTATTAACTGGTTAAAGAGCCTTGGTATGAAAGATGAGGAGATGCGTGTCCGTGACCATGAGAAGGAAGAATTATCTTTCTACTCCAAAGCAACCACTGACATCGAGTTCTTATTCCCATTTGGATGGGGTGAGTTATGGGGAATCGCAGATCGTACAGATTATGACTTAACTCAGCACCAGAATGTATCCAAAGAGGACTTGACTTATTTCGATGATGAAAAAGCAAAAAGATATGTACCTTATGTAATTGAACCATCCTTAGGTGCTGACCGCGTTACTTTAGCTTTCTTATGTGGTGCTTATGATGAAGAAGAGATTGCTGAAGGTGATGTTAGAACAGTTCTTCATTTCCATCCAGCATTAGCTCCTGTGAAGATCGGTGTGCTTCCTTTATCTAAGAAGTTAGGAGAGGGTGCAGAAAAGATCTATACAGAACTTAGCAAATATTACAATTGTGAGTTTGATGATAGAGGTAATATTGGTAAGCGCTATCGTAGACAAGATGAAATTGGTACTCCTTTCTGTATAACCTATGATTTTGAATCAGAGACCGATGGAGCAGTAACAGTACGTGACCGCGATACGATGCAGCAGGAAAGAATCAAAATTGAAGATTTGAAAGCTTATTTTGAGGATAAATTTACGTTTTAAACAAATAAATAGGATAAATATGAGAGAAAGAAGTGTAATATATGCACTTCTTTTTTTTATTATTCAAGGAAATTGCGTCGTATTTCCTATTGAATAACAAGCCCTTCGGGCATGATGCGTAGCTTCGCGCGCGGAACAAAAGTGTGCTCTTACGTTAAACTACATCGCGAGAGTGTGCGAAGCACACTTTTGTTCTAGGATATTCACCTGAACTTTCTATAAGTTAATGAACAGATGATACGCACCTTTCGGTGAGGAATGTGTTACTGATACTAGCTACTAATATTCACACAACATGGTATAGGAATTGTTCTTAGAAGTGTGACAATGGACAGTGGAGAAGTTATGTTTGCTTAAATTCTCAAATATTTTGTGTAAGCACTTTCACTTGCGCAATAGGTTTTTTGTGGAAATTGTTGAATGTAAGTATTTACAATTTGAATGAAATCAGTATTTGTTCACAATGAACAAAAACAATACTTAGAAAAGTGCAAAAAATAACGGATTTTACAAAATAAATGTTTCCAGTTCCTTCTTTGTGTGCTATAATTGTAGTCGGTGACTATGAAGGGCGCTCTAAATGTATACAGTTTATACAGATAGACAAGCCATTAGATCATGGTCTAATTTATATAGGAGGTAATACTACATGTCAAAATGGGTATATTTGTTCAAAGAAGGCAATGCCGATATGAAGAACTTACTTGGTGGTAAGGGTGCTAACTTAGCTGAGATGACAAATCTTGGACTTCCAATCCCTCAAGGTTTTACAGTTACTACAGAAGCTTGTACTAATTATTATGCTAGCGGTAAGAGAGTTACAGAAGAAATTCAAGGCCAGATTTTTGAAGGTATTAAACAACTTGAAGAGCTTCAAGGAAAGAAATTCGGTGATACCGAAGATCCTTTACTTGTATCTGTACGTTCTGGTTCTAGAGCTTCCATGCCTGGTATGATGGATACTATCCTTAACTTAGGTTTGAATGATGTTGCAGTTGAAGGTTTCGCTAACAAGACAGGAAACCCAAGATTTGCATACGATTCATATAGAAGATTTATCCAGATGTTCTCCGACGTTGTTATGGAGATGAGCAAGACATTCTTCGAAGGTATCTTAGATGAGATTAAAGAAGAAAAAGGCGCTAAGTTCGATACAGACTTAACTGCAGAGGATTTAAAAGAAGTTATTGCTAAATACAAATCCATTTATAAAGAAAAAATGGGTGAAGAATTCCCACAGGATCCTAAGGTTCAGTTAATGGAAGCTGTAAAGGCAGTATTCCGTTCATGGGATAACCCACGTGCTATCGTTTACCGTCGTATGAATGATATCCCTGGCGACTGGGGTACAGCAGTTAACGTACAAGCAATGGTATTCGGAAACATGGGTAACACTTCTGGTACAGGTGTTGCATTTACACGTAATCCTTCTACTGGTGAGAATGGTATCTACGGCGAGTACTTAATCAATGCTCAGGGTGAGGACGTTGTTGCTGGTATTAGAACACCACTTCCTATCACAAGATTAGAGCAGGATCTTCCAGAATGCTACAAGCAATTTATTGAAATTGCTAATAAGTTAGAGAATCACTACAAAGATATGCAGGATATGGAATTCACAATTGAAGATAAAAAATTATATTTCTTACAAACTCGTAATGGTAAAAGAACAGCTCCAGCTGCTCTTCAAATCGCTTGCGATTTAGTAGATGAAGGAATGATTACGAAGGAAGAAGCTATTCAAAGAATTG
>JAEYWQ010000006.1 GCA_023428885.1 Bacillota bacterium | reverse complement strand
GGGTTGTAGTCACGCATTGGCGTGACTACAACCCCGTCTCCTTGTCGTCTCGTCCCCTTCTCATCTATTAACTAAAATATTGTTCCACAATTTTTTCAGACGTACGAGTCGCTAGCGCCTGCGTGGTCAAAGTAGGATTTGGACCCCCTAAACCATTGAATAAAACGCTATTATCAGCAATAAAAAGTCTCTTTACCTGCTTTGCTTGGCAATTTAAATCAGTTACTAAGCCTATTCTCATCGTACTTGTAATATGTATGAACACATTGGAAGGCCAGTTGGAGCGGATGATAATTTTTGCTCCAGCTTTTCTCAATATATCTGATGCAATGACAGCTAACTGATTTCTTCTTACATCATCAGCTGCAGAAGGACGATACTTTAATATAGGAAGAAAACCATTTTCATCCTTTAAGACAGGATCTAAGGTTATACTATTCTCTATGTTCACATCATCATCTGTAAAAATTAAGAGAGATAAAGTTTTACTATAGTCCATCATATAGGCTTTTAATTGCTCTCCAACTACTGTTCCTTCCACATCCCAAGGCTCTTGCATGTTCATTTGATTTAAGAAGCTATAATCCTTAGAACTAGATCCGTAGTTTAATAAAGATTGCAAGCCGGGGCTTAAGCCATAGGTCTCGATAACCCCAAGTCCTGGATAATCGAATCTAGCTGCAGCATTCTGTCCAACATATGGCTTAATATCCGGTACTCCCAAGACATCCATGAGCACCTCTTCCTCGAATATACCTGATAGACTATCAAACCAATGGTTCACCAGACCTTTCCCCACCCATTCATTATTCGGTAGGTTGGAATTTAACCATAACCTTGGGGTTTCTACTGCACCTGCTGACATTACTACCACATTTGCTCTTACTTCCTGTATTCTTCCTGTCCAGGTATCCCTATATACCACACCAATTGCGTGTAGGTTGTCTCCCTCATTATCTTCGGTCAATATCTTAGTTACAAATGAATTTGGCCTTATCTCCACATTCTCAGTAGCAAGAGCTCGTGGTATATAGCTTACTAGGGTGGATCGTTTCGCGACTCCTTCCACGGTAGGTCCAATATGACATCCATTAACGCAATGTCCTCTTAAACTACATCCAACAGGCCTAATATTACCGGTAATTGGTTCAGTCGATTGGCTTGGCCTTAAGATAGCATTGGGTTGTGGACGATAGCCTGGCCTTGTTACCTCTGGTGACTCTATCATTTCCCAGCCTGCCTTTTGAGCTCCGTAGTAAAAGAGATCTTCTTTCGGTGTTGTTGGCGCTGGAGCAACCGGTAACGTTTGCTCCACTTTCTCATAATATGGAACTAGCTCCTGATAAGGGATTGGCCAAATCTGATCAACGGAACTTGGAAAAGCACGGGGTGAATTAGCAAAATAATGAAGGGTGCTACCTCCAACCCCAGAACTTTGCCAAGTAAATCCCCTTATGTCAAGAATCCGATTCCATGGACCACGTTCTCGATTGGCTGGTCCCCAACGAAGTTTCCCATAAGCAAAATTATTCATATCATCTTCTAAATCAGTAAAACATTTATTTAAGATATCTATACTTAGATCATCATAGCTTGTACTAGAAATAGCTCCTTGTTCTTCATTAGGATTTGGCCATTTCTCATTTCCATACCATGGACCCGCTTCTAAAACTAAAACCTTGATATTTTTCTCACCTAGTTCTTTTGCAACCACAGCCCCGCCGCCACCTGCTCCAATCACAATTACATCAACATCAGCACTCATACTTCCTCCTGCGCTCTCAAATTTCTGCTTTCTTTGATTGCATTATACTCTCTTACTTGCTCAATACGGCTAAATGATGGTCCAGGATAGCTCGTTTGCTGCCAACTGATAGGAGCCGTTTCGAACACTCTCTGGCTAGGTTTTAATAATCTAGTACTTCCATATCCATACCATTCTGAATAATAACCAAGCATTGTAAATTGAACTAAAAAACTTGTGATTGATTGGAACCTAGGGTGTTCTTGAAATTTTTCTTTCATCGAAAAACTATATTCACTTTGTTCTAATAAGGATAATGCCCGAAGTCGTTCCCTTCTTGGTAATTCAGAAAATGCGATAGGTTCTCTCTGCCTTCTCATATGGTTCACTCGATAATAGTGATATATTTTCTCCGTTCCTTCTTCCACCATATACTGCTTGCTAGCTTGATTCAGTATCTCAGTTATCACTTGGACGAAAGAAACTCCTTTGCTATCAAACTCTATATTCATCACCAGATATACGTCGACTTCTTGATCCAGTGCTCCGTAAAGCATTATATCACCATAAATCTGAGCTAAGATAGGGGTTCGAGGTATGATAGCATCGACGAAAGCCATAAAAGTATCCTTATTAGCTTTAGATTCCGAAATATTATTTATATCCTTATCCATTAACAATCTGACACCCACCTTCAGACATCAATACTATAATATCTATATGATGCCTGTACTTAGTTAGAACCACGATTCACCATATGACCTCTTAATTCTAAGTCTATTACACATTTTTTACTCAATTTTACTCAGTTTTTACAATGTTTTTACATCTTCTAAATAATAGATGATTTTTGTTGAAAAATACGAGCAAAATATTAAATATATTGAATTTTTACCTAAATCACATATTGTTTTTAATAAATATTCGTGTTAGAATTCTAGTGGTTTCTAGTAACTTAGAAACTAATTGTAACTTAGGAGGAAATACTATGACAATCTCATTGCCTGATTTTTTGAATCAGCTGACATCGAATCCAGCTTTATTTATAACGGTCATCCTAACTCTAGGTGTAATACTTGTAAATGGTTGGACAGATGCCCCTAACGCCATTGCTACTTGTGTATCCACCCGTTCTATGGATCCAAAAAAAGCAATCTTAATGGCTGCTGTCTTCAATTTTTTAGGTGTATTGGTTATGACATTTGTTAACTCAACCGTAGCTCAAACAATAGCTAACATGGTGGATTTTGGTGGAAATCCGAAAGATGCCTTAGTAGCTCTTTGTGCTGCTTTATTTGGTATTGTTATTTGGGCAACAGCTGCCTGGGCTTTTGGTATACCAACCAGCGAGAGCCATGCTTTAATCGCAGGAATCTCAGGTGCTGCTATCGCTTTGCAGGGTGGTTTCTCTGGAATTAATGGAAGTGAATGGGTAAAGGTAATCTATGGCTTAATCTTATCTACTGTTTTAGGATTCTCATCTGGTTTCATACTGGTTCGAATCACAGAATTTATTTGCAAGGGAATGGATCGCAGAAAGACAACAAAGTTTTTCAAAGGTGCACAAATATCTGGAGCAGCAGCCATGGCATTCATGCATGGTGCTCAAGATGGTCAGAAATTCATGGGTGTTTTCATGTTAGGTGCTTTTCTTGCCAACGGAAAAGGTAATGTAACCCAATTTAGTATTCCTATCTGGCTAATGATTTTATGTTCTGCAGTCATGGCACTCGGTACTTCCATCGGTGGTTATAAAATTATCAAAACTGTTGGTATGGGTATGGTAAAACTAGAGAAATATCAAGGGTTTGCTGCCGATGCAGCAGGGGCTGTATGTTTGCTCATTTCTTCTGTCTTTGGTATTCCTGTGAGCACTACTCATACAAAAACCACTTCAATTATGGGTGTTGGCGCTTCCAAACGTCTATCCTCTGTAAATTGGAGCATCGTTAAGGAAATGATGTATGCATGGGTACTTACCTTCCCTGGCTGTGGTCTAGTTGGTTACTTAACCGCTTATCTCTTTATGAAAATCTTTTAATTAGAATAGAAAGGGAAGAAACAATGGAAAGAAAAAAAGAATATGATTATATGGAGCAATTTTCAGTCTTAGCGAAATACTCCCTGAACTGTGCTGTTATGCTGAGCAAGATTCTGCATGAATTCGATCCAGAAACTCTATCAAGTAAAGTTATCGAGATGCATGAAATTGAACACGCAGCAGATCTTGCTAAGCATGAGATGTTACGTAGATTAATTAAAGAATTCTTACCTCCAATTGAGAGAGAAGATATCATCAGCCTTTCTCAAAAGATTGACGACATTACCGATGCTGTAGAAGATGTAATTATCCGAATTGATATCTTTAATGTTAAGGCAATCCGCCCAGAAATAATAGAGTTCACTGACCTAATCGTTAGGTGCTGTCAATCAACATATGAAGCCCTGGTTGAATTTAAAAACTTTAAGAAATCTTCCACATTAAAAGATAAAGTAATAGATGTTAATACGATGGAAGAGAAAGGTGATGCACTTTATGTGAATACCTGCCGCAACCTCTACAAAACCTCGAATGATCCAGTAGAATTATTAGTTTGGACAGAGATTCTTCATCGTTTGGAAAAGTGTTGCGATTGCTGTGAAGACGTTGCGAATGATATCGAAAATATCGTTATGAAAAACTCATAATCCGAGAACACTACCATGCAAAGAGGCCGTTGGATAACCAACAGCCTTTTTATTTTTATTCAGCTTACTGATATACTCTACTGCCTTGCTATAATCTCCATTCGCAGTTCATAAACGCTTAATCTGATCTGTTATGGGATGAAATTACCTCATTACCTTAGATGGTTCTAGCTTCGATAAAAACATGATATGGAAATTGGGTCCCGCAATGATTGCATTCCACATATTCTCTATTACTTGTATTCTCACGTTTGTCATATTGAAAGGATAAAAACTCATCTGAATTCTTTCTTCCTGGTTGATCGGAATCAATCTTATAGGAATACACATAACTCGCTTCATACCTTAGTACTAAATCATTACCCTGGCAAATTGGACATTTATACGCTCTTTCTTCCATATAACTTTCTCCTCCTTACATCTTTTTTTCTTAGTATTACAAAAAGAAGAGATCATATCCTTGAAACATTGAGTTATCATAACTTTTCTAGACAAACAATTTGAATGATTATTAACTCATTCAAATTTATTAGACAACAAATGACAAGTTTCTACATATATTTAATAGTAGAAAGGAGATGATGGAATGGGATGCTTTAATTCTGATTGTAGAAACTGGAATCGCTGTAGTTGTTGTAGAAGATGCTGCCGTTCATGCTGTTCAAATTGCAGAAGATGCTGTCTTTTCTTTCCATGGTTCTAAAAAAAGTGTCTGCTTATGCAGACACTTTTTGCTATGATCAGGCCTTATAGCCACATCGTCTTAACTAATTCTTGTCAATACTGTTATTGATATTATCCATAGCAAAATGGCAGGCTACGTAATGTTCTTTCCCATTGATCTCATATCTTTTTAGCTCTGGAACTTCTGTTTTACAGATTTCTTTACATTGTTTACAACGTCCATGGAATGGACAACCGCTTGGAGGATTCATTGGAGATGGAACATCCCCCTCCAAAAGAATACAGTTCTTCTTATAATGAATATCTGCTACCGGAATAGCTGATAATAGTGCCTGGGTGTAAGGGTGAATTGTGTGATGATAAAGCTCACTGGCATCTGCTAATTCTACAATTTTGCCCAGATACATTACTGCAATTCGATCACTGATATACTCAACTACACTTAAGTCATGGGTAATAAAGACATATGTCAGATTACGTTCTTCCTTTAATTTCTTTAATAGATTCAGAACCTGTGCCTGAATGGATACATCAAGGGCACTAACTGCTTCATCACAGATTACCAGCTCTGGATTAATGCAAAGGGCTCTGGCAATTCCAATTCTCTGACGCTGTCCACCCGAGAACTCATGTGGATACCTGTGCATGTATTCTCTTCTCATGTTAACAGCTTCCAATAAATCTCCGATTATCTTTTGACGTTCTTCTTTTGTCTTTACTCCAAATTTCTTTAATGGATCGGATAAGGATTGATATATAGTAAAGGATGGGTTTAAGGAGGATTGAGGATCTTGAAATACCATCTGGATTTTCTTCCTTGCTTGATCCATCTCTTTTTTATCTAGTTTCTCTAAACACTTTGGTCCATCTTCAAATTCATATATCATTTCACCTGCAGTAGGTTTATATAATTGCATAATTGTCTTTCCAAGTGTTGTTTTACCACACCCAGACTCACCTACTAAGCCCAATGTCTCACCTTTGTAAATAGTCAAATTAATATCATTTACTGCTTTTACATAGTTCTTTGTCTTTCCAAGTAAGCCAGCTTTTACTGGAAAATGGGTATTCAGTCCTGTGATTGTTAGTAATGGTTCTTTTTTCTTAGCATCCATTATTTACCACCTCCTGGTATCTTCCGCAGCGTACCATATGAGTACCTCCCAGCATTACCTCATCCGGCATAGCCTTATGGCATCGTTCAGTTGCATATTCACATCTTGGAGCAAACTGGCATCCACTTGGTCGATTGTAAGGATCCGGTGTAGAACCTTTGATAGGATTAATGTCCTGGTTCGCACCTCTTCCGATAATTGGAACAGAACTTAATAAGGCTTTGGTATAGGGATGGGATGGATGATCAAGTACTTCTTCAGCAGTCCCACTTTCAATAATATTACCCATATACATAACTGCCACATCATCAGCCAGCTCACATACCACACCCATGTCATGTGTAATCAACATAATTGCAGTATTATAATTTTTCTTCAAATGATCCATCAACTCAAAGATCTGTGCTTGAATGGTAACATCCAATGCAGTAGTAGGTTCATCAGCAATTAAAACTTTAGGGTTACAGCTCATTGCCATAGCGATCATGGCTCTTTGTCTCATACCACCTGAAAATTCATGAGGATACTGGTCAATTCTCTTCTCTGGACTTGGAATTCCCATATCTTTTAATAGTTTTAGGGCAATTTCTCTTGCTTTCTTTCTTGGCATCTTTTCATGTGCCCGAATCATCTCTGTAATCTGCCAACCTATGGTATACACTGGGTTTAATGCCGTCATTGGATCCTGAAAAATCATAGAGATGTCTTTTCCACGTAACGTACGCATCTCTTTACCATTACGGTCTAATTTATGAATTGGAATATCTCCACGGGCATCACCACTGTGATAAATAATCTCACCCTCTTCGATACGGGAGAGCTTTGGAAGCAATTGCATAATAGAAGTTGCTGTAACACTTTTACCACAACCAGATTCTCCAACGATACATAAGGTCTTACCGCTTTTAATATCCATGGATACTCCATTGACAGCACGACTACATCTTTCATTTGTATAAAAATATGTCTTCAAATTTCTAACCGAAATTACAACATTATCTTTCATTCTTATCCTCCTAACCCTGCTGTGTTGGATCTGTAGTATCACGGATTCCATCACCAATGAAGTTAATACTCATAACAAACAGGGAAACCACAATACCAGTAGGAAGCCACATCCACCAGTTATTCTGTAGGGTATAGATATCCTGAGCTGCATTCAAGATATTTCCCCAGGTAGGAACCTCCAATGGTACTCCTAAACCAAGAAAGCTTAATGCAGCTTCTTCCAGAATAAACATTGCAGTACTTAATGTTATATTTACAACAACCGGTCCTAAGGCATTAGGTAGTATATGCTTATAACATATAAGAAAAGGATTTAAACCAAATACCTTTAACGATTGTACATATTCCTCTTCACGAATGGATAATACCTTGGAACGAGTCATACGAAAACAAGATCCCCAACCACATATTACAAAAATAATGACGATGTTTTTTGCACTTTGTCCTAAAATAGCAACTAACATAAGAACAAGAATTAATTGTGGTACTGACATAAAAACTTCTGAAATTCGAACCATCAAACGGTCAAACCAGCCGCCACGATATGCACTATAACAGCCTAATAATACACCTATTACTGCACAGCCTAGTGCACTACCAAAACCAATCGCTATTGACATCTGACCACCGTAAAGGACACGAGAAAAGATATCTCTACCAATTTTATCTGTTCCAAACAGATGCTTTGCAGACGGTGCCTTTAATATGGATTTCATATCTACCATCTTCGGAGAGTAAGAGGTGATCAAAGGTGCAATGATACAGGCAAGTGTAATAATTAAGAATATGACAGCTCCAACCATGGCTAATCTATTGTTTCGTAGTTTACGCCAAACACGGTTTCCAGACTTTTTGTTCAGTAACTGTCCCGATTCCTCCAACATCCGGATATTATCAAGCTTCCGATTTAAGCGTACGCTTTTTGAAATTGATCTCATTACCATTCCCCCTTAACCGTTCAACTTAACACGTGGATCGAGAGCCGCGGTAAGAATATCTACCAGAGTACTCGCAAATAGTGTCATGAATACAAACAGTAATGCCAACATCATAACCAGGTTATAGTTTTGTGAACGTACTGCCGTATTGAATGCACTACCAATTCCAGGCCATTGGAATACGGTTTCTATGACAACTGAACCAGCGATTAGTGAAGGAAGACGGAAGCCAACCAATACTATAACTGGAGTTAAAGATACTCGAAACCCATGAACTATATTGATACGCCATTCTGGAATACCTTTGCTTCTAGCTGTTTTAATATAATCCTTGTTCATGGTATCCAACATACTGCTTCTGGCATATCGCATAACACCACCAGTCATAGAAATTCCTAAGACAGATGCAGGTAATACTAAATACTTAATTCGACCCATAAAATCTACTACGGATGGATCTGTTCTACCACCAACTGGAAACCAACCCAAGTTTAATGAGAAGATAAGGATGGCACAAACTCCAAAGAAAAACTGAGGAATGGAAACCCCTATCATACCAGCTACTGTTAATACATTATCTGCTACGCTTCCCTTTTTAATTGCACCCAAAACTCCAAGTATACTTCCTAGAATCGTAGAGATACATAGGGCTGCAACAGCAAGTTCTAGAGTAGCTGGAAGGCGTTCTGCCATAATTTTAGTTACTGCAACACCGCTGGAGGAGCTATAACCAAAATCTCCTTGGAGAAGATTCCACAGCCATCTAAAATAACGAATAATGAATGGATCATCTAAACCTAACTGAGAACGTAAGGCAGCAATCTGTTCTGCCGACAATCGAGCTAATGCTTCTGGATCCATCATATATGATATTGGATCACCTGGTGTCATATCCAGCAACCAGTAGATAATAAAG
This sequence comes from Bacillota bacterium, assembly GCA_023428885.1. Taxonomy (GTDB): domain Bacteria; phylum Bacillota; class Clostridia; order Lachnospirales; family Lachnospiraceae; genus Lachnoclostridium. Next base: position 2,309 of record JAEYWQ010000006.1, on the reverse strand, counting down.
GTAATTATCAATAGCATGGGAATGATTCCAAATAATTTTTTCAAAGTATACTTAATCATCTTTTCACCTCATTAGAGCTAGCAATGCCGCAAAACTCAAATATTAGCAACTCTTTATGCTTGTCCTTGTAAGTTTTGCGGCACCAACTTTATCTTCCTTAATAGGGAATATCAACTTCTACTATTTATTTTAGTTTCCAGTTCTGAATATCCCAATTGTAGTTAAATTGTGGATTGCCAATCTTTTCTAAGCCAGATGTAATTTTGTCACTATGAAGTAAGAAAATTGGCTGATAGTATAAAGGTAATTCAAATAATGTTTCATTTTCGTATCTCTGTAATGCATTGAATGCTGTCTTCTGAATTTGAGCGTCCACTGATGAATTGGTAGCTGCAATCAGTTCATCCAATATTGTATCGCTTGGTGTGTGTGAGTTAATGGAGTATCCAGTTGCATATCTGTCATAGTATTCATGTAAGGATAAAGCTGCATTCGCTGCATAACACATATCCCAGTCAACAGCGCTTGGTCCATTCACAGGATCTGCAGGTGCTTTCCAAAGAATTGTTGCAAGATCCCCTTCAACTAAACGTGCATTCATCTTAATTCCAACTTCTGCAAGATATTGTTGTATGATTGCCATTAAGTCTTGTGTTGTCTGATCTGTGTAATAATAAACAACATCAAGCTCTGTATTGGAATTCCAATTTGCCTCTTTTAACAGTTCCTTTGCTTTCTCAGGATTGTAATCATAGTTATTTAATCCTTCTGCTTTATCAGGGCCATCTGGTGTTAAGCTGTTTGCTGGTATAGCAGCGCCTTCGAATATACCCTCAAGAATACTATCCATATCAAGTGCGTAGGCAATTGCTTTACGAACTCTTACATCAGCAAGAGGAGAAGCACTTCCATCAGCCTTGTTAAATTTGTTTAAATAAAATAGGCGAGTATAACGAACATTTACTTGATCAATCGTAATGCCATCAATTCCTTGCAAAGCCTTGACATCTGCAATGTTCTTAGTATAAGCGTAATCTAGCTTACCTGCTTTTGCATTAGTTACAAAGTTAGGATCACTGTCTCCTGCACTTGGATTTAAGTGAATCGAATAGCTAGCCTTTCCTCCATAATAAGAATCAAATGGTTTCAGTGTAGTATAGTTGTTCATCTGAACTTGATCTACCATAAAAGGACCAGAACCAATTGGTTTTTGAAAGAAGCTTGCTTGTTGTAAGCTTATTGGATCCGTATCCTTTAGATATTTTGCTGGAAGAGGCGCAAATTGTGTAAAGGTAAGAAGTGCATCCGGAGCAACTTTTACAAAACTTAAGGTGATTGTATTACCATCTGTTGCGATACCAGAGATATGCTCTGCGCTTCCTGCAAGATACTCTTCAGCTCCCTCAATTGCCTGGAAGGTGGAACGAAATACTGAGTTTAATACTGTTGTCTTTAATGCATATTCTATATTCCATTGAATCTCTTCTGCAGTGATCGGTTCGCCATCATGCCATGTAATATTGTCTCTTAATACAAAACTTAAAGTCTTACCATCTTCGCTCATCTCATATGACTTCGCTAAATCACCTTCACCACTAACAGGTGTAAGATTCTCATCTGCAAGGAGCAAGTGACCGTAAAGTACTTTATTATACATAAATACTCCCGGGTTTAACCATGGGGTTTCAAAAAATTCAGTAGGTCCACCATTGCTATAGATGACATTGGAATTTTCCTTGCTAGCATTGTTGCCACTGGTAGTCGTGGTTGGTGTTTTTTCATCAGCTTGTGTTGATGTATTACCGGAACCACACGCTGTTAATGAAGCCATCATAATAAGAGATAGTCCTATTGATAAGATCTTCTTAAGTTTCATAAATGTCTCCTCCTTCTGATAATGAGGGTCCACCTTATCTGTTGCCCTCATATGCTGTAATGTCATTTACTATGATTTGATTATAGTATAGAAAATTATTTTTGTCAATATTGCATTAAAAAAAATATTTTCTTTTTTAATTTTTATAAAATTTAGCGTTGACACTCTTGCTTCGTTTCGCTCATTGTTTGCAATATATATAATATTTATATCATTTGGATGTACTTTTTGTAATATTTGCAGGATGTGCCTTTTCATTGTTCGGTAATTTAGAATTTCCTATCAAAAAAGCTCTTAATCAAAATGAGGTTCTATAATATATGTTGGGGTGTGTGAATAAGTAGTTCACAACCTCAACGTTTTTGTTTTATAATAAAAAAAACCTCCAAGTGCCAGTCATCCAAACAACCACAAGGAGGTGCATACAATAATG
>JAEYWQ010000429.1 GCA_023428885.1 Bacillota bacterium | reverse complement strand
CTTCTGATGGATGAAATTAGACGCATATCGTAAATCATCCACATAGTGAAATTTCTTTGCATAAGCTATTGCTTCTTCGATAATATCAGGAGTAAACTCTCTTTGTGCTAACTTATTCTTTAACTCCTGTTCCGATCGGTCCATTCGCTCTAAGAGCTCTAATGTCTTCTTCTTCGCATAGAGTAATACTTTTTCTGTGCGAATTAAGTCATATAGGTGATCCGTTAGCTCATCGTTTTCCTTTAACCCGTACTCAGCAACATCACTGCGATACAACCAAAAAGAAGGAACTCCTTCCAAGTGAATCTTTCTTCGGGTTTTGTCTAATTCTTCAATGCTGAGTATTTTCATGAGATTAATCTTCTTTCATCATCGTAATAGCTGAAGATAAGTTGTGTCGATCACGAACCTTCTCCTCGATCTCAGCTAAGATATCTGGATTTTCCTTTAAGAATACTTTCGCATTCTCACGACCTTGACCAATCTTAGCATCGTTATAAGCATACCAAGCACCTGACTTGATAACAATGTTATCATTGGCAGCCAAATCAAGAATATCCCCTTCTCTTGATATACCCTGTCCAAACATAATATCAAACTCTGCTTCTTTGAATGGAGGAGCGATCTTATTCTTAACAACTTTTATTCTTGTTCTATTACCAACAATCTCTCCGCCAAGTTTTAGGGATTCAATTCTTCTAACATCAAGACGAATGGAGGAATAGAACTTTAAAGCTCTACCACCAGTTGTTGTCTCTGGATTTCCAAACATTACACCAACCTTCTCACGAAGCTGATTAATAAAGATAACGATACAATTAGACTTACTTATAACAGCTGTTAACTTACGCAATGCTTGTGACATCAAACGAGCCTGTAGACCTACGTGAGAATCTCCCATGTCACCATCAATCTCAGCCTTAGGAACTAAGGCTGCTACAGAGTCAACGATTACGATATCTACCGCACCAGAACGTACCATCGTCTCTGTAATTTCTAGGGCTTGCTCTCCGTTATCCGGCTGAGAAATATATAAATTATCAATATCTACTCCAATATTCTTAGCATAAACAGGATCAAGCGCATGTTCTGCGTCGATAAAACCAGCAATTCCACCACGTTTTTGAACCTCAGCAACCATATGTAAAGCAACTGTTGTCTTACCACTACTTTCTGGACCATACACTTCCACGATTCTTCCCTTAGGAACGCCGCCAAGTCCCAATGCAATATCTAAACTAATGGATCCAGTTGGAACTGTCTCAATATTCATATGAGCGCTGTTATCCCCCAACTTCATTACGGATCCTTTGCCATATTGTTTTTCAATCTGAGCTAACGCAGATTCCAATGCTTTTATTTTATCTTCATTCGCCATCTAACTTCTCCCTTTCACGATTAATTCTAAGTACCAAACGTTTGTTCTATCTGTATCTAATCTTATCCGAATGTATCTCTTTTGTCAATACCTTTTAATAGATTCTGTTCTCCAAATTTCTACCTTTATTTTATGTATGTTTTTCCCCTTCTTGTACAAAATATAAGAGATATGTTTTGGAACAAAAGTGTGCTTCGCACACTCTCGCGATGTAGTTTAACGTAAGCGCACACTTTTGTTCCGCGCGTGAAGCTGCGCATCATGCCCGAAGGGCTTTTTATTTAATAGGAGATGCGACGCAATTTCCTATTAAATAAAATTAGTGTGATTTCACACCTCTGATATTAAGCTGCCTTAAACAGCATATGGGATTAGTGTGAACAAGTTTCACAATAAAGTTTATAGCTTAGAAGGAAAGGATGGTCTTTATATGAAAGACGATGATATTATCTGCACTTGTTTTGATCTTACCGTAAAGGATATTAAGGATGCCTATGCCAATGGTGCAACAACCCTAGAGAAAATTGAAGAAGTCACTCAAGCAGGTACCTTATGCGGTGCCTGTATCGGTGATTTAGAAGAACTCATTGAATCACTTAAGTAAAGAACTACCACTTTGTATAAAGTACACCTCATAGACTCCATGAGGTATTATTAACTACACAAAAAGCGTTTAAGATAGATTTCTATTTATCTGAAACGCTTTTTTGTGTGATTGAATACTTTTATCTTCTCTTATCAAGAACCTTTGCTATCTTCATACCAATTGCTTGTAGAATCTGAACCAGGATAACTAGTACCACAATTGTAATCAACATAATATCGGTCTGGTAACGATTATAACCATATCGAATAGCAATAACTCCCAGTCCTCCACCGCCCACGACTCCGGCCATGGCAGAATAGCCAAGGATAGTACCTGTAGCAATGGTAAGGCCAACCATAAGTGAAGTTCTTGCTTCTACAAGCAAAACTTTACGAATAATCGTAAACTTACTTGCTCCCATACTTAAAGCAGCTTCAACAACACCATAATTTACTTCTTTTAAGGAAGACTCCACCATTCTTCCGATAAATGGAGCTGCGGCTACTACAAGCGGAACTATGGTAGCATTGGTACCATAACTTTTTCCTACCAATGCTTTGGTAAATGGAATAATTAATATCAAAAGTATTAAAAATGGAATACTTCGTAAGATATTTGATATAAAATCTAGAATTTTATAAACAAATTTATTAGGGCTAATACCATCAACGTCAGTTACTGTCAATAATATTCCGAGCGGTAACCCCAATAGATAACCAAAGGCTGTAGCAACTAAGGTCATATATAAGGTTTCGATGGTACCATCTTTTAGCATTTCAACTATCTTTTCAATCGGCATAGTCAACCTCCTCTACTGTCAGATGATTAGCTCTTAAACGTTCCACCATACGGTCTGCAACCTCTTTGTTTTCTGGAAGTTGTAAGATCATCTCACCTTTGGCAACACCATTTACATTCTTGGTATCTGCATATAAGATATTCACTGGCATCTTAAACTCCAGTACCATATTGGCTACCACAGGTTCAAAAGAGGACTGAGTGGAAAATACGATACGCACACAACGTTTTCCCTCCATCGTCTTTACCACCGCACCGGTGGATACAATCAAACGTTTTGCTTCTGGAGTCTTTGGAGCGGCAAAGATTTCTTCTACATAACCTTCTTCTACTACTCTACCTTGATCCATGATTGCAACACGATTACAAACTTCTTCTACTACCGCCATCTCATGGGTAATGATCACAATTGTTATTCCATAGGTTTTATTAATCTCTTTTAATAAACTCAAGATAGATTTTGTTGTTTGTGGATCAAGTGCACTGGTAGCTTCATCACAGAGAATAATCTTTGGATTCATAGCCAGCACTCTGGCAATCGCAACTCTCTGCTTCTGTCCACCGGACAACTGAGATGGGTAGGCATTGGCTTTATCACTTAAACCCACCACTTCTAACAACTCTAAAGCTTTTTGTCTCGCTTGAGAACGGTTTACTTTCATAATTTCCATTGGAAATTCAATATTACGTAATACACTACGTTGCATCAAAAGATTGAAATGTTGAAATATCATACCAATACTTTGTCGTTGATGACGGAGTTCTCTGGACGAGATTGCCATTAGATCATTGCCCTCCACAACTACAGTGCCACTAGTTGGTTTCTCTAATAAGTTTAAGCAGCGTACCAAGGTACTCTTTCCAGCTCCTGATAAGCCGATAATCCCATAGATATCTCCCTGCTGTATGGAGAGGTTTACGTCCTTTAAGGCTTCTACAGTAGAATTTTTTGATTTAAATGATTTATTAACACCCTTAACTTCAATAATCGATCCCATATTCTCCTCCTTTCATAAAGTACTTCATGAAAAGCATTATTAAAGTTTTGACTTTATGCAAATACATGAGAAGTACTTTTCTTATTCTTATGTTACGACGCAATAGCAAACTTATTTTACTTAATATTATGTCATAACGCAAGCAAATCCACCATACTTTATTAAAAAATATGGTGGATTATTATTCTTCTATTCAGATACTCCCCAAGATGAGCTGTTTTGTGTGTATTGTAAATCCTAATTCACAAGACATCCGTCTTTTAATTATTTAAAAGGAATTACTGCTCCATCATAAGTATCATTGATGTAGTTTACAATCGCATCAGAAGTTAAAACACTAATCAATGCTTTGATGCCTTCGTTGTTTTCATTGCCTTCTTTTACGGCAATTACATTCACATAAGTCTGTGCTGCTTCAGAATCAACCTTTTCGTAAGCTACTGCATCTTTTGCAACAGAGAAACCTGCTTCTAGAGCATAGTTACCATTCAAAACCATAAAAGCAACTTCATCTTTCACTCTTGGCACCTGTGCAGCTTCTAATTCTAGAATTTCAATTCCATAAGGATTGTCAATAATATCAAAGATTGTTGCAGTTAAGCCAACACCATCTTTTAATGTGATAATTCCATTGCTTTGTAATAACAATAATGCTCTTGCTTCGTTAGTTGTATCGTTAGGAACTGCAACTACATCACCTTTCTTAAGATCTGCTAAGGCAGCTTTTGTTCCTGGATAAATACCAAATGGTTCGTAATGAATACCACCTGCATTCACAAGCTTTGTTCCCTGCTCAGCGTTAAAGCTTTCTAAGTAAGGAATGTGCTGGAAGTAGTTAGCATCAAAATCTCCACCATCAACTACTAAGTTTGGCTGAATATAGTCGTCAAAGATTGTTACCTCAAGGTCATAGCCTAATTCTTTTAATAATGGTTTTGCAACATCTAAGATCTCAGCATGTGGTGTTGCAGATGCTGCTACAGTAATTGTTCCTTTGGATTCAACTGGAGCTGTAGTTGCTTCATTGGAGCCAGTATCCACTCCTTCTACTATGCCACCTTCTACTACAAGGTTATCTGGATCAACAGCATCGCCATAAACACTAGCTAATGTTGCTTCATAATCTGCATGGAAAAAGTTTTCTTTACCTAAAGTAACGATTTCATCATTGAGCCAGTTAAGTAGACTTGAGTTACCTTTTTGTACAGCTGGAGCGATGGTGTCAAGACTTCCTAAGCTTTCAATACCAACTGTGAATCCTGGGTTTTCAATCGCCCAAGCAAGAACTTCTGTATTATCTGTGGAGAAGGCATCTCCTCTTCCATCTAATAATGCATTGTATGTTTCAGCATACTCATCAAATTTTAACAAATTAACTTCTGGGTGATTCTCTGTAAAGTAAGTTTCTGCTGTAGTTCCCTTAGCAACGATTAATGTCTTGCCATTCAAGTCTTCTACACTCTTAATTAAAGCACTATCTGGAGAAACTACACCAAGAGCAACTTTCATATATGGAAGTGCAAAGTCAACCTTTTCTGCTCTTTCTTTCGTTACTGTAAAGTTGGCTAAGATAATATCAACCTTACCTGTTTCCAGGTATTCTACACGGCTAGCTGGTTCAACGGATACATATTCCACTGTTACACCTAAATCCTGTGCAATACGGTTACCAAAATAAACGTCATATCCCTGATATGCACCGTTTTGATCTACATAACCAAAAGGCTTCTTATCGCTAAATACACCAATAATCACTTTGCCGCTTTCTTTAATCTGTTCTAACGTTCTCGCGTTACCAGTAGCAGCTTTATCTTTATTATCATCTTCTGCTTTTTTACCGCATGCAGCTAATGTCCCCACTAGCAAAGTAAATGCAAATACGAGTGTAAGAATCTTGTTAAATCTCTTCATAGCTTTCTCCTCCTAAAATTATCTTTTTAAGTGAACTTTCTAAGTTCACTTTCTATCTTGTTATGGAATCCCTTCCCAATAACTAAATTTATCTATACTTCAAACTGAAACATATTCAAAAACTTTTTAGCTCTTTGTGTCTTTGGTTCTGTAAAAAACTCTTCAGGTGTACTATCTTCTACAATCACACCTTCATCTATGAATAGAATTCGATCAGCAATTGCTCTTGCAAACTGCATCTCGTGAGTAACAATTAACATGGTACTATTATTTCTAGCCAGCTCCATCATAACATCCAAAACTTCTCTTACCATCTCTGGATCGAGTGCTGCTGTTACTTCATCGAACAGCATAATCTCTGGATTCATCATAAGAGCACGCACAATTGCGGTACGTTGTTTTTGTCCTCCCGACAACTGTCTAGGATAATAATCCTTACGTTCTAATAAGCCAACCCGTTCTAATAGTTTCTCGGCTTGAGCCACTACTTCGGCTTTGGACTTCTTCTGAACCTTCATCGGCCCAAGAATGATATTCTCTAAGGCTGTCATGTGTGGAAACAAATCGTAACTTTGGAATACCATTCCGATCTTTTGACGTATCAGATTCCAATTAGTATCTTTATGTAAGATTTCCTCCCCATCCAGTAAAATCTGCCCACTTTGAACTCGTTCTAAACCATTCAAACATCGTAACAGCGTACTTTTACCACAGCCAGAAGGACCAATGATTACAATAACTTCCCCTTTATGAACCTGAAGAGAAATATCCTTTAGTACCACAGAATCTTCATATGATTTATTTAGGTTAACAATCTCTAGTAATTTTTCAGCCATTTCCCACCTCATACTTTCCATCTTTTTTCTAGTCTACTTGCCAACTTGGATATTGGAAAACATACCAGAAAGTAAAGGAAAAAGATAACTCCATAAATCCAAAATGCTGCAC
>JAEYWQ010000375.1 GCA_023428885.1 Bacillota bacterium | reverse complement strand
TGACTATACACATTCTCTCGTGCGAACCCTACTAAGCAGGCATCCACCTTTTCTTTTGGCATAATATCATATTCCGAACACGCCTGAACAAATAATAAATATGGGTTCCCCTGTAAAATCAATAACTTCGAAACCTCATCTTCACTGAGATACCCCTTCTCAATGGCAATGTCTCCAAATCTTTTATCCATTTTCATTTGAAGTTGGTTAATCTCTTCTGCTTTCGCAGCCGTCAATAATTTCTGTTCTACCGCAATCAAGCCGAGCTTTACACGATTTGATTTTCGATACTCAAGAATTTGGCTTAATTGGCCTTGTGTAATGATATTTTTGCCCAAAAGATAATTCCCAAAACATCGACAAAACATGGCAAAAATCCCCTTTCTTCAATATATAGTTTCTCCAATATAATTATACACTAGAATTATATGGAATTATAGTGGGAATTTCAAATTTTTTCAATTTTCGACACTTTATGGAGATGCTATCTAAAACAATCAATACTTTCCTTCACGTATACAACGAACCAACTCTTGACTTATACTTAAGGTACTAGAATTCTCAGGAATATCCTCTATGTTAAACCATGTTGCCTCTGCAAGTTCACTCTCTTGTAGGGTTATGGCATCGCTACCATCTAATTCCGCAAAATACCCCACCATCATTGAATCTGAAAATGCCCAGGGTTGACTCTTATAATATCTTAAATTCTTAATCTTTAATCCTACTTCCTCCATGACCTCCCGATGTACCGCCTCTTCGAAGCTTTCTCCGATTTCTACATAGCCCGCAACCAGGGCATATTTTTTATACTTACCAGCTGCATAGCGAGTCATCAAAAGCCGGTTTCCATCAGTAATTGCAACAATAACAGCAGGAGATATCTTAGGATAGATGATTTGCTTACAGCATGGGCAGGTTACCGCACGTTCTACCTTAGAACGTTGCATCCTGGTCTGGCATCTCCCACAAAACAGATTATTATGATAAAAACGATTTAATTGACTGGCTGTGCTACCAGCGAAAGCCTCATATTGTGGGCTTAACTCTCGAAATACATCTGTTTTATGAAGAACAAATGGATTATCTATGCTTATTTTTGTCTCGATAAACAGAAAGAATGCTTGATCATCAATCGAGAAAAGATACTCTAAATCAGGGTTTTCAAGTAAATAATGTTCTTTAAATTCTGCAAGTATTGGTAATCGTATCTCTTCCCCTCGTTGTATCAAAGCCACCTGCTGATCTTCAAAATATAAAACCACATCTGTTTCTTTTGGTGTTGCCAGCTTATATTCGTTACGAAAACAATGTGGTGCTATTTCATTTAACATAATTCCTCCTAATATCTTTATCGAAATATTTCTACATCAAAATATTTTTCTTGAAAATAAACTTGATCCATAATCTCACGATCTGTGAAATTCACACCTTTAGGAGCTACAATCCATTTATCTTCAATATCGTTGTATCGATGTAATACAGCAATAACCACCCCTTCATATGAGCTTACAGGGTGGTCTACCCCTAATAGGTAGACATCTTGCTCGTCTCCGTCTTTCGCCATAACCCCCTCTACATAACCATAATTAATCGGATAGATTAATTTATCAAATCTTGGGTGTCTGCTTCCTAGTGGACGGTCAATCTTACCGCTTACTTTTCTTCCAATAATATGTGAATAATCTAGTTTCACTGCTTCCTTGTCATAAGTGGCAGTAATATAGTAATGCATGGTATGTTTAATTTTTCCCTGATTATAACAATCATCGATATGACGGATCTGTTGTATGTTAAAATCAGCAAACAAGTTACGTACGTCATTCAAATTCACATAGAAATGTGGTATGCCCTTCTCTGGACCTTCATATGTCTTAATGACTGTATTTTCATCAATCCTCGGAAAACCAGCATCCTCAAAGGTCCAGTCATCTTTGGAACACAAGCTGAGATATATTTCTCCACCTGGTTTTATGACTCGCTTAATTTCATCTAAAATCTGATGTATGCCATCTGAATCTGTATGTGATACTACATGATATGAAAAAATACAGTCAAACGCACTATCGGAAAAAGGGAGTTTTTTAATATCACAAACTTTTGAGCGGATATATAGCTGCTCTCTTTCTTCCCAATCCCGAAGATGCGAAATACTGTACTCTGATAAATCAACTGAGGTTACCTTAAAACCTTTTTTTGCAAATAATATGGAATGCCGACCTAAACCGCAGCCCAAATCAAGAATCGATCGCCTACCTTCATGCTTCCATTTCTCACAAAAATAATAACTTTCTTCACATGGAGTCAGCCATAATGTATCTTTTTCATTTTTCCAGTCCCAACTTTTTGAATCAATCATATGCTTTCCTCCTTCCTTATGATAAGTAGATTTTAGCACATAATAACGCTTTATTCTACATTAATTTAGAACAAAGTGTGCTTCGCACACTCTCGCGAACAAAGATCCTTAGAAAGCACACTTTGTTCCCGCGCCGACCGAGTGTCGCGATTTTTGCGACATTTTACCTTACCCGGTCTTGTGCATCTCGGCACGAAGTGCCTTTCAATCATAGGATATTGCGTTGCAATTTCCTATGATTGAACAAAGTGTATAATACAGGGCCTGATTTCTCAGACCCTGATCTTTGATTCTAAGCTAGCTTCAGTGCAATATCAACGCAAAGTACATATCTAGCACCCTTAATCTCTAGGTATCGAGAAAAGGTCTTGCATAGGTTACCGGTAGCATTTGATATATATTCATAAGTTGCAAAATTACTACCTCTAAGATACATAGCTTGTGTAAAATATTTTTTCTTTTTATAGCTATCCCCTGGTTTTCCAGGTGAGAAACTTGTTAGATCAATCTGAATATTCGTATTTATCACAGTTTCTGAAACCTGAAGGGCATCTTCCCCGATTAAGTATGCACATTCTACATTGTCTTTTCCCTCCATACATAATCTCAGTACATCATTAACCATAGTAATATCAGATAAGTGAGCTTCCACCTGATTAATATAAGATGATGCTTGTTGGCCAACCTGACTAGCAGATAAGAAGCGATCGTCCTTATCCTGATTGGTAGAAAAGTATGCTAGCAGATCTTTTAACTTCGATACCTGATCCAACAAGGTCTCATTTTTGTTTGCACTGTCTTTTACAGCTAGCACATTGGACTGTAAACGTTCTGAGATATCATTAACCAACTCTACAATCTGCTCAATTGCTTCTCTTTGCTGATTGGAATCCTCTACAATCTGCTGATTTTCAACATTGATCTTTCCAATGGATTCATGAATATGATCTAGGCTATTCGAAGTATCAGCAACATACTTTTCACTCTCACTAACACGCTTCATACTCTCTTTTATTAAGACATTGGTATCTTCTACTGCATTTGCGGTCTGTGTGGCTAACTTACTAATCTCTGCCGCCACAATAGCAAACCCTTTTCCTGCCTCTCCTGCTCTTGCAGCTTCAATGGAAGCATTCAGTGCTAATAAGCCTGTTTGCTTGGAAATTGCCTGTATAATATCTGTCACCTGATTAATGTTATTGGAAGCAAGACTCACTGCTTTCATAGAATCCAGAAGATGTTGCATATATGCTTGTCCTTGTATGGACTCTTTCTGTGTTTGATCAATATAATCAGAAACATTTTTAATATGTGCATGATTCATTTGAAATAAATCATAAACTTCTTGTGACTTTGAAGAAATAATCCCAATATGTTTTGTCTGTTCTATTGCATTATATGCAATCACTTCCGAAACATCTTTCGTGTTCTCTGATACTAGTGCAATACTTTGCATTAACGAATTAATATGCAGAAATAAATTATTTAAGGTAGATAAAATCTTATCCATTGCGTTTTTGATCGGTTGGAAATCACCTTGGTATACGACTCTCTTGTCTTGTCGAAAGTTCAAATCACCAGCTGAGATTCTGGCTAAGCCACTTGAAATATCATCAATATATCCATTAATTAGGTCAACTGTCGTAATTAGATTCTTTAATGCTGGATTAGTCATCCTACTCTCATCAACATGTATTCCAAACTCTCCACTTGACAAATGCGCTATTTGTGAGGATAAAATCTCATTCTCTTTCTCTAATTCTTGATATTTTCTTCCTAGTCCAAACATATCTTCACCCCATACATTTTTTATTGTCTTATGATGTTGAATCATTCCTAATAGATTCCTATAAATACAAAAAGAGAGCTAAAGGAACTCCTTTGCTCTCAGAGGTAAATTATAACATGTGCTTTTCAATTCGACAAGCATATTTTGTAACTCGGCTGTATAATAACTTATTTTTCGATGAATAATTAGTATTGAAATAACCAAACTAAATTTTGTAAAGCTTTACTATAAAAAGAAAGGAAAGAAGAACATGGCTAAGAATAAAAGCAATAATTTCAAAGGTAAAAACTCAACGAAAAACGGTGCTACAGAATCTAATAGCGTGTCAAATGTTGTAACAACGCCAAATACGAACAAGTCAAATAAAAGTACTACAAAATAATGGTTCCTAGATAAGTTTTTACGGAATCATAACACATAGCAAAGTCGCTGTAAATTCTCTGTATAGCGACTTTGTTTATCCCATTACGAATCTACGTACATGACGGCTTCTCTTATATAATTCTAGATACATCTCAAGAGTGCATAAGATGAAAATACATATTTCTACTAGTGACCCTAGCATATGTTGACTATTCCCTAAGAAAAGATAGCTTACGACTCCCAATAAAACATAAACCAGCCCGTTCTTTCCCTGCTTTCTCATATAAGGCAGATAGAGTAAGGAAACCGATAAGAAGAAAAGTCCGATTAGGTTCATAAGAGGAGCAAGGTGATTATTTATCGGAATCACTTGAGATAAAAACTCCCAACCCTTAAGGTTTAGTAGCTGGCTTTGATCGGCTAGTACTTGCTCCGGTAAGATAATGCAATACACCTTGTACCAAAATGACAGCGAAAATATGTAAGTACACACAAAGATAATTATGCTTGTAGAGATATGTAATAGTTGAATATTCAATATAGCATTCTGAGAAACTAATTGTCCCTTATATGTAATGTTAGAACTTGCAACACTTTCATACCTTGAATACTTCAATAAGATTACCACCGCCAGCAGTAAGGCCCCAACCCAAAAGATTAGGTCGATATGACAGCGCCTGAGCAATTCTTCAAACTGACAAAACCATGGCTGCTCTTGATAAATCACAGTATTACTTATCTCATCAAACCCAATTTCTTTATGAAAGGTGAATTCCGTCGTCCTGTAATAGTACATCATGAAACCACCTTGTATAAAAAAGGTAAGAGTTAAAATTGCTGCAATTGGCTTAGCTGTGTATTTTCCGCAAAGATACCACAAAGACATAAAGCGTTTGTACTGCTCCATCTACTTCTCCTCCTCTTTCCATAAATTCACCAGCATATGCGATGCTTCTGTCAAGCTAATCCCCATTTTTTGAATGGCCTGAATAAATTGTCTTGTTTCTTTTAATATAAATTCTTGTCGAATTGCTTCTTCCTTTTCAATATCCAGGGTTACAATACTCTTTGACCCTGCATAGGAT
>JAEYWQ010000344.1 GCA_023428885.1 Bacillota bacterium | reverse complement strand
TGTCTATACTTATACATCCTCATCCCTCCCTAAAGAATCATATCTATACCGGTATAGATGTTCATTTCAAATATTGCACATTAGTAAACACTAGATTACGATGAACAAAGACAATGCTACTTCTATTATAAGATTCTATATCAGGTACGTCTACAAGAATAACTTCATATTCTTTGCATTGTAATGTACCCATATTTTAGCCCAACTAAAAAATTACGTGGAGGAATCAAATATGAGCAAGACATTTCCTTTGACTCTAGACCAATTAAGACAGGTTACTACAGATTTTCCAACTCCTTTCTATCTTTATGACGAGAAAGCGATTAGAGATAATATACGGCGTTTATACCAAGCATTTTCTTGGAATCCAGGTTTTTGTGAATACTTTGCAGTGAAAGCAACACCAAATCCTTATATCCTAAACATTTTTAAAGAGGAAGGCAGTGGTGTGGACTGTGCTTCCTATACCGAATTATTATTAGCAGATTCCTGCTTCTTTTCACCAAAGAAAATTATGTTTACCTCCAATGTAACTTCTGCCAAAGAATTCATCAAAGCAAAAAAAATGGATGCAATTATTAATTTAGACGATTATTCTCATATTGATTTCTTAAAACAATGTGCAGATATCCCAGAACTAATTTGTCTCCGCTTAAACCCTGAAGGTAAGATCTACTACAAAGATCTCTTGATAATTGATTTTAACAATAGTAAATTTGGCTTTACGAAAGAGCAAATGATAAGAGCTATCAAGAAACTTCAAGCCTATGGTGCTCGACACTTTGGCTTACATTTTCAATTTGGTTCACATCGCACGGAAGTTGATTACTTTAGTAAAAACACCCGACTCCTATTCGAGACTGTGGTTCAAATCTGTAAAGAGACTAATATCAAGTTAGAATTTATCAACTTAGCAGGCGGTATTGGTATCCCTTATCAAGAGGATCAAAAAGAGGCAGATTTAGAAGGAGTAAGTTACTCCATAAAGAAAGCCTACGAGGATATCTTGGAGCCTGCCGGATTAACTCCTGTTCCCCTGTATCTAGAGTTAGGGATATTTATGACCGGTCCCTATGGATATTTTGTTTCTTCTGTATTACATAAAAAAGAGACAGTTAAGACCTTTCTTGGACTGGATGCCTCAACCAATAGTTTTATGAGCCCTTCAAGGTATACGAATTATCATCACATCACCGTTGCAGGAAAAGAATCAGAAGAATGTAGTTGCATCTATGATGTCACTGGTGCTTTATGTGAAAGCAGGGACAAATTCGCACAAGACCGCCTTCTTCCAACTGTCAACATTGGTGATTTCTTAATTTTTCATGATGCCGGAGCCTATACATATTCTCATTCCAATCAATTTAACGGAAAGTTAAGGCCAGCCGAATTACTGCTTCAAGAAAATGGAGAGATTAAGCTAATTCGTAGGGCTGAGACAGCTACAGAATATTTTGCTACTCTTGATTATCCGATCAGATTTGATTCTTAGGATGTGAAAACAAAAGAAGGAACATATCCAAACCAATATGTTCCTTCCTAATTATATAACTCTGGTTAATTCTCCAGTTACAGAATCAATAATCAAACCATGGATTTGGATCTCTTCTTGAACCAATGGATGCCTTCGAATCATTTCTACTGATTTTTTAATGGATTGCTCTAAATCTGTAAATCCACCCAGCCATTGCTCAAAATCAATTCCATAGTACTTGATCATATCGATATTCCGCTCTTGTATACCTCTTGCCTTCATCTTTTCAATCATTTTATGACTACTAGTAAATCTAGCACCACAATCAGTATGTCCAATCACTAAGATTTCTTGGATGCCTAATTCGTAAATCCCAATCAACAGACTTCGCATAACACTTCCGAACGGGTGGGTGATAATTGCCCCCGCATTCTTAATAAATTTCGCATCTCCATTCTTAAGACCAAGTGCTGCTGGTAACAATTCTGTTAATCTGGTATCCATACAGGATACAATCGCTAACTTTTTCTCTGGGTACTTGTTGGCAATAAACTTACTATATCCCTTATCCTCAACAAAAGCCTTGTTATACTGTAAAATCTCATCAATCATATGAATACCTTTCTCCAATTGTAATGTGGATTCAGTTTATCATAAATATGTATTGAAAGAAAATTAAAAAGTGTATTTTTTAGAAAAAATTAATTAAATCGAAAGAGATTTGATGATATCATGACAACATTGCAATTAATTCCTTAAAATCGGTAACAGTTTTACCTTCGTATTGAACATTCCTGCTATTGAACAAAACTGCATCCATTCCAACCTTCCTTGCTGCTTTCAAATTACTCTCTCTGTCATCTACATAAAGACAATCTTTAGCGTTACAATTCAATTGCTCTATCGTAAGATGAAAGATTCGCTCATCAGGCTTTTGGATCTTTAAGTCACCCGAATTGGTGTAATCTATGATTTTAAGAAAAATGGAAGATGCTCACCAACGGGTTCGCATCTTATTCTTCCCGATAGCCTATTCTAACAAAGAATAAGTTCCTTCAGATATTAAGAAAATTTTAGGAGACCTGGTAGATTTAATAGGAGTACTATGCGCTTTCCATCATTAAGCTTAGCTACTGCATCAACATAATTTGCTTCGTTTCCCTGAATCATATCCTCTGCTACACTATGTATATCATTCTGAGAAATCTTCATTACATCAGATGCCGAATCTATCAATAGTCCTATCTTTTTCTGATTATACTCAATCACCAAAATTTTTGTTGATGTGAGTTCATGCGAATCTTCTAACAACAGTGATTTTAAATTCATTACTGGTATCGTTTCTTCCCTCAAGCAGGTTAACCCTTCAATAAAGGGGGGAGCTCCTGGAAAATTTACTAGTTCATCCATATTGTATATTTCCTTTACATATTGAATCTGCATTGCAAATTCATCCTGATTCAGTTTGAAGATTACTACATGCTCATTTTTACTATCTATGACAATTTGAGATTGCTCTGACAACGCTTCACCCTGCTGTGATTCATAAATCAAATCCATATCCTTTTGCATTATCATATTGTCTAGATGAAGTAACATAATCATTCTTTTTCCTTGATCTAGATCAATAAAACTCTTAATATAGCTACCCTTATGCGATAGGATATTCAATTTACTTTCCTTTATGCTTGATTTCGCAATCCTCATAATATTGGATATCCGATCAACTACAATTCCGAAGGTAGAACTACCATTATCAACTATAATAACCCGCCGTTCACTATTCGTATCTCTTAAGTGCATTCCGAGAAGTTTATCTAAATTAATGATAGCTACCAAACGGTCCCTCAAAGAAATAACTCCATCAATGTAATCGCTTGTTTGTGGTATTTTGAATAATTTAGGATACCGGATAACCTCTTTTACCAATTCAACATCAAATGCATATTCTTCCTCACCTACATGAAAAGCCACCACCTGCAACCCTTCATCAACATTACCAAGTTCTCCACCTTCTTTATATGCCTGCTCTGTATAATCATATCCAAGCACACTCAATTTATGTGGATCAATAATCAATATAATTCTTTTGCTACCTGATAAAAAAAGCATTCCACTGACATTGCTATCATCGCCTCTTAAGTTCGAAGGAGCATCCTTGATATCCGATTTGTCTACACTGAGGATTTCTGAAACCTTATCCACAAGCAATCCCACTTTTTTTTGTCCGATTTCAGTAATGATAACTCTACTGTTTTCAACATACTCCACTTCATTCAAATGAAATAATTTCTTACTATCAATGATTGGAAGAACTTCCCCCCTAAGACTGCATAGACCAGCAATGTAGTAAGGTGCATTTGGTACATGAATCAAATTAGGTATCTGTGTAATTTCCCTGATCACATCCACTTTCAGAGCAAACTCTTCTTTGCCCATACGAAATACAATCATTTTTGATTTGCTCAAATCTTCTGATTCGTGTTCCTGGGCTTCCTCATTATCATTTGAAATCTCTAGTACTGCTGCATCCACCGAAATCAAGTCTGAGGATTTTTTCTCAATATCCTCTTTCTTCCTATTTCTTTTTTTGCTGATGGCTTTTTTAATTTCTGCCGTTTCATTGATAAACTCAGCATCAGATGATATGGAGTTAGGAGCCTTCTTACTTGGTATAGCTCTTTGCATTTTTGTAGCCATTTCCCTCTTCATCTTCTCTACATTTGTGTTATCTTTCCTTTTATTTTTCCTTTCGGCCATAAGTTTTTACCAGCCTTTCTATAATAAGGTCAAATTGCTTAGCTGATTCTTTATCCGTCTCATATACCGTTTTTCCCATACTTCCAGTCTCCGTAATTTTGATCCTACGATGGATTGGCTCAGTCAGTATCTGATGGCCTGCATAAAATTCACGTAACAACTCTAGATTATCCCTCGCATCCGTAGTTCTCTGATCATACATATTAGGAACTACCAAAGAGATCATGTCAGATGATAAACCTAAGTCTGCTAAGTACTCATATATATTACCAATTGCTCTAACAGAAGCTGCTTCCACCTGTACGGGAATAATAATCCCATCGTTATAATATAGTGCCGCATCATTAATGTTGCTTCGCTGCGGCCCACAATCTATGATAATGTAATCAAAGTTATCATTGTCAATAAATCTGAGCTTCATCATCCAACACTTTAAACGGATGTCCCTTAAATGGAAATAGCTCTGTCAAGGTTATCTCCATTACCTTTTCCCGTGTGGCATCGATTCGATTTTCCTCTGTTGTAAATAAATCATCTACAGTATTCAACTTTATGTTTTTGGTGGAGTTTTTCACTTTGTAACACCTCCTTCGTTAAATTCCGATAAGCTTCTGCCACCTTTCCTCTAGGATCATGAGCAAAGATACTTTTTCCTACTGCACTAGTTTCCGCCGCTCTTACTGAATGTGGGATATCCGTTTGAAATAGCTTAATAGTATTGCCGTAGGTTTTTCATCTGGCTCCAATTTGGCTCCACAACCCTATCTAAAACCCCATTTTTGCCCCATATTTTATGATAACTTGCGATACTTTACGGCAAATGTGAAAGAGCCGCAAACCCTTGAAAACACTGGATTTACGGCACTTATTTACAACTCGTATGGAGTTACCTGATATACATAATAATTCAACCAATTACTATACAGAATATTCGCATGTGCCCTCCAACTTAAGTTAGGGCGCTCATTAGTATTATCCTCTGGATAATAATTAATCGGTATCTGTATCTCTAAGCCCTTGGATACATCCCTCTTATATTCTTTATCCAGGGTAACTCGATCATATTCTGGATGCCCCATGACAAATATCTGCTGACCATTATTTGACATTACGATAAATACACCCGCTTCCTCTGATTCCGCTAAAATGGTAAGATCTTCATTCTGTAATATCTCCTCTCTGGAAGTTTCCGTATGTCTTGAATGTGGAGCATAGAAGTAATCGTCAAAGCCACGTACTAATGGTTCTCTACGCTTTAATACTTTATGACCGAAGATTCCAAACATCTTTTGGTCGAGTGGATACTTTGAAATGCCATAATGATAAAAGAGTCCTGCCTGGGCTCCCCAACATAGATGAAGTGTTGAGGTTACATTTGCCTTAGACCATTCCATGATCTTTTTGAGTTCTTCCCAGTAAACCACCTCTTCAAACTCCATCTGTTCGACTGGAGCACCAGTAATAATTAAACCATCAAAACGTTTGTCTTTCACTTCTTCATGTGATTGATAAAATTTATCCAGATGGCTGCTTGCAGTGTTCTTACCTACATAAGTATCCGTGGTTAAGAAGGTAATATCAACTTGAAGTGGCGTGTTGGATAAGCTTCGTAGTAACTGAACTTCCGTTTCTTCCTTCAGAGGCATTAGGTTTAAGATTGCAATCTGAAGTGGACGAATATCCTGGTGCATCGCTCTTGCTTCATCCATAATGAAAATGTTTTCATCTTCCAAGATTTTTTTAGCTGGTAAATCGTTCTGAATTCTAATAGGCATTTCAAAACCTCCTCTATATATTTTATTTTGTAAAATTTAATTCTATTACAGAGCTATGTATATAGTTCTAAGGTTAGCTTCCTGCCCTACGGCGTTAGTAAATTAAGTGTACAAGGAGCAAAAGAGCACTTTGGACATAAAAAAACTATCCTCCTTTACTTAAGCCTAAAGGACGATAGCAAGTATGCTTCGTGATACCACCTTAATTTGACTACACCTCACGGTATAGACCTTAGCGAGTACAGAACAAAATCGATACTCTGGTGCTGTAATGGGCACTCCCATCGTAGCCTATACATATACATGTAGTCGGTACGCGGCTCCAAGACCATTTTCAACAATGCCTTCTGTGCTTCTTTCCACCATACAAAGCTCTCTGTAACATATCTCATTGCTTACTTTTCTTTTCATAGCTTTTATCATTTATTACAATATACTACATATTTAAATCAAAGTCAATCATCTTAGAACAAGGAATTTGAGTGTCTTTGTACAAGGAAATTGAGTGTCTTCGTACAAGGAATATAAGTGCTCTTAGATCATTTGCGTTCACAACATTCACCCATTTGATTGCGCATTTAGGCGAATAGTAACAAAACAACATCATAAGCGAATGCTCATGATGTTGTTTTAAGAATTAATTTACAATAGAACTGTAACAATTAGTTTATAAAAGAATCATAATATCATCTAGATCCATATCTGTTATTGCAACACCGCCAAATGCTTCTTCTGGATTTCCTGGATCCACTAGACCGCCTCCTACAAGCTCTTTCACAGCAATATCATCAAGATAAATCTTATGAGCCTGACTTTGAGTCATCTCTGTTCCATTCGTTACATTACCGATACAGTAATTTAATTTTAAATTCCCACTAATTGCAGGAGTGATTGTTGCCTTGTAGATCGTGTTATTGTCACCCGTAATATTAAAGTAACAATCTCCTCCAATACCTGTGAACTCAACACGAATAGGTCTGTTGATTGTTGACCATGCTTTAAAGGTTAATTTATAAGTTTTTCCTGCAACTAGAGGAATTCCTTCTTGGTAACACTGGGTGCTCCAGTTTTCACCACCAACTGTATTGATTGAAATCTCTGCCACTCCATCAACAGCACTTAAGACAGAGCTATTATCGACAGACCATACAACCCAGTTTGTTGTAGAATTCGACATATCACCATTAGAAACTAAATTTCCATCAGCCGCTTGCATTATTTGTGAAACCTTAGCAGTCGTGTAACCATCTGCAACAATTGCAATTTCATAGATTCCATTTAGTGCAAATATGTTTGCATCAATGGTTACAACCCCAGCATCTACAGTATATTTGTCACTTGCTAAGGCAATGCTATTCACTTTCACCGCTCTGATTGCAGCTCTCCATGCTTCATCCTCAGTAAAAGTTATTGCAACTTCTTGACCTACAATATTGTTTGTTGTATCTGCTGTTATTGCAGGAGGAGCTATCAATGCAACACCTGTTTCAAACACCTCACCAGCGGCTTCTTTTGCACCTTTCACTTCGAGTCTGATATTGTCAATAAATACATCATGTTCAACTAGAACTCCAGTACCTTCTAACTTTCCTAGTAACAATTTAAATGTAGTTTCTACATCAGTATCTATTTGGAATTCATAACTAAATGTTTGCTTCGTAGCCGTAAGTTCAATTTCCTTATTAAGGTAAGGATTATAACTAGCGTCATCGATTGTAACTTTTGCTTTTCTTGCAACTGATGATCGAATGTCAAAGCTTACCATATAGGTCTTATCTTTATATAAGTTCAACTCATTCTGCATCAGCATAATATCCCATGGATTTGCACCTGTGTTTGTAATGGCAATTTTCATTTCGCCATTTGATACAGCAAAGTCAGCGCTTGATCCTGAACCATCATATCTTCCTTGTACATGTTCACTCCAACTTTGCTTTTCATTCACAAAGGTTCCATTCTTTAACGGGAATGCTATTACTCTAGCACCCTTTAATTCAACCTTGATATTGTCAACAAATACATCGTGTGCTCCTAGGTCACTGGCCCCCTCAATTTTCCCTAACAACAGTTTAAAGGATGCCAGCAGATCAGAACTTGGTGTCAGTTCGTAACTAACGGTCTGTTTTTCAGTTGTCAGTTTTACGTTTTCATCAATTTTTCTCACACCACCAGCATCCACTACAAGTGTTGCTTCTCTCGCTGCTGTTGATCGTATATCCATGGATACTACATAGGTATTTCCTTTATAAAGCTGGAAATTCTCCTGCATTAACATAACATCCCAAGGATTATTACCTACATTTGCAACTGCAATCTTCATCTCGCTGTTTAAAACTTCAAACACTGCATTAGAGCCGAATCCGTCATATCTGCCCTGTACATGCTCTTTCCAATTTGCTTTTTCGTTTGAGAAGTCTCCGTTCTTAAGTGGAAATTGTTCATCTAGCGTAAGCTTATTCTCGTTGTTATTCGTTAATCGAACCATTTTAACATCATCAATCATCACTGTTTCAGTATTCCCACCAAGATTGATTACGAATTGTCCCTCGAGATCCGTTACCTCTGGCATGGTAAATGTAAAGGATTGTTCTACCATCGTTGTTGTTAATGGTATTGTCTTCACACCAGAATAATTGCTTGCACCATCTTTACTTAATATACTAATCTGGATCGTACGATTTGATAAGGATTTTGCCTTGAATGTCACTTGATATCCATCTGATCTAAGTAGTTGTATCCCCTTTTGTACTAATTGGATAGAGTTAACATCAGTGCCTCCATTCTCAATCATAACACTTAATTCTCTCGTATTTTCAGGAACACTTGCCGTTGCCTTTGCACCTGAGGCTAAATTAAGTGTCCAAAAAGCTAACCGATCCATGGAATACTTATCAAAAGCACCATTATAGATATGGTTTCCACTGAGTATGAGTGGTTCTTTTGCCATGTTATAGTCTACCTTAGGAGGATCTACTTCTATTAACTTAACATTACCAATCCAAAGGACTCCTAAAGACGTCGCACAATTAAACTCCATACGTGATAAAATATCCGATGGTTTTGTCATTTGGAATACCTTGCTAAAGGATTGCATTTCAGTAGTCAAATTCAAGCTATAAGTATCAGAATATGCGACCCATCCAACGGTTGGTCCGCCACCTAATTTTGCACTGAGTGTTCTAGCTTTATCTGCCTTTGCATCAAAGGATAACTGATACCATCTCCCTTTTGTTAAGGTAGTATGCTGTTCTAGCTGAATGGAATAAACTTGATTTCCTACATTTGTTACATTAACCTTTGCATAGTTTTTTCCATCAATGAGTTCTGTTGAAACGGTTGCCTGACCATTAAATTGTGCATTGTGGATAAAGTTCCAACCATCACCAAAGTCAACATCGACACCTTCTGCATTTTCATTTATACCCTGTTCAAAGTTGATATCATTGATTAAATTACCCGTTGCATCAGGAATTCTTCCACCGACTGGTGTTGGTTCAGCATCCATATTTGGCTCTACTGGAGTCTTATATGCCCTGTTGTTAAGTTCATATACTCTAACATAATCAACTTCCATCTTCGGATTACTAGCAAATTCTTCTACGCCTGGGATTACATTCCCTACGTAATTTCCACCAACTGCAAGGTTTAGGATGATATAAAATTCTTGGTCAAATGGTGCTGGGAATGCATACTTCTCTTCATCATTATTTGCAGTGCTCCAGTTATTCTGTGTTTGATAAAGTTTACCATCCACATACCAACGAATCTCACCAGGTTCCCATTCAATCGCATAAGTGTGAAAATCAGCGATAGACTCCCCTTCTGGAAAGTTATAATCAGTTCCAGTATATTTGTTAGAAGGCCAAGAACCACCATAGTGAAGAGTACCACCTATCTTGCTTGGTTCTGCGCCACGAGCTTCCATAATATCTATTTCTCCGGAAGCTGCCCATCCACCGTATACATCATTCTTTGGCATCATCCAGAATGCTGGCCAGAAACCCTTACCTACTGGTAATTTTATTCTTGCTTCAAATTTACCATATTTCTTAGAGAAATGAGCACTGGTCCAAAGTCTACTGGAGGTAAATGGTTTTCCACCCATGGTTTCCATCTTAGGAGTAATAACTAGGTTTCCGTCGATAACCTTAGTGTTATTCGTTGTATAATACTCCTGTTCATTATTCCCCCATCCATTATCACCGATTCCAATTTGATAATCCCATTTGCTTAAGTCTAATCCATTGGAATCAAGATTATCTCCCGTCTTATCAAACTCATCTGACCAAAACAAGATCCATTCATCCTTAGTAGGTATTGGTGTAACCGTTTGTGTTGGTGTTGCTGTCGGTGCTACCGTATGGTTTGCTGTTGGTACTACCGTTGGTTCTATCGTTGGTGTTATGGTAGGTTTCGCAGGTGCTGCTACTTTAATCTTAATTTTAGTAGACTTAGTAGTTCCCTCTACACTTCCTGTTAATATGTACACTTTTTCAACCAAAGTCTTCCCATCATACCCTGCGGTATCCCATGTAACCTTGGCAGTGCTTTTGATACCATTGGACATCTTTACTTCCACTCTTTGAGGAAGATTTACTTGTTCAATCGTAGTAGCATTTTTAACACTAATATCTTTTTGTGCTACGATGGCCGCAATAAATGGCTTTGACACTTTTACCTTAATCTTTACCGCTCTCTCTGTTTTCTCTATGTTACCAAGCAACTCATAGGTTTTAGCTTCCTTCGTGTTTCCATCATATATTGAGGTATCCCATTCAACCTTAGCATATACTCTCTTATTATCGGATCTAGCAACCTTAACATATCTTGGTAAGTTCAGCTTATCTACAGGTGTTCCATTAGGAACTGAGATAGTTTCAGGAGTTCGAATCGCCTTAATATATGGATTCATTACAACAACTTTGATTTTCGTTGTTAACGTTGTACCAGTCACGGTTCCAGTCAAATAAATGCTTTTTGTTGATTTCACATTCGATATATATTTTTCAGTATTCCAGGTCACTCCCTTAGTCGTTTTCGCATTATCCTTCATAATTACTTCTACATTTGAAGGCAATAACTTGATTAATCCTGTCACACTTGTACCATTATTCACATATAAATCTGCTGGACTAATAACGGTTTTTATTGTAGTTTGATTTTCACCCCTAGCTACCATCAATGGACTTATTGCTATATTGCCGGGCACAAAACAAAATGATAGCAATACTGCGAATAAAGTTTTCACTCTAGTAACGGTTGTCTTACTTTTTGAGTTTGATAAACTTTTCATTTCTTCCCCTTTCAAATATATAATTTCACTTATCCTATCAGTTAATTTATAAGCTTTTATCTGTCAGTGAAAAATGCTCTCTCCTTCTGCTTTCATCCCTTCCTGAATATTTAATTTTGGGGCTCAATTTCCTAAAGTGCTAGAATTATTACTTTATAATAATTGTGGTTTTATTTACTTTACAATAATTACCAATTTATTATAAGGTATTTTATTTTGATATGGTGTTCAAATTTTAGAATATGGAGAAATGATAGTAAAATGACCGTTACAATTTAGGTTATCTCCTAATTGTAACGGTCACTTTTTATTTACAGTATTATTTAAATGTTTATAATAACTTCAAGAACTCTTCTTCAGTGATAATTGCAATACCCAATTCCTTAGCCTTTTTATTCTTAGATGAATTCGATAAATTATCATTATTAATTAAGTAATTTGTCTTAGCAGTAACCGACCCTGTTACCTTACCACCATTTTGCTCAATCACATCTTTCACTTCATTGCGATTCGCAAAATGCTCTACTGAACCTGTGATTACAAAGGTCAAGCCTTCTAGTTTAGTGCTATTGCCTGACGTATTCTCTGCTTCAATGCTAATCTCTTTCAACAAATCTTCAACGACAAGTTGGTTCGATTCTTTTGCAAGGAAGCTAACAAATGCATCTGCAATGACTTCTCCTACTTGTGGAATCGTCATCAGTTCTTCCTTCGTTACATGTAATACATGTTCTAGGTCAAAGTTCAATTGCTTACAGATAATTTTTGCATTGGTTAAACCAACGTTTGGAATTCCTAAACTATAGATAAACTTAGGTAAGGTTGTGCTTCTAGCCTTCTCTACGGAGTCGATAAGATTGGTAAAGGATTTCTCACCAAAGCCTTCCATGGCTGTAATGGTTTCTTTGAAATTCTTCACATGGAAGATATCTGCTAGTTCTTTTATCAAGCCCTGGGCAATTAATTTCTCAATGGTTGCTTCTGACAAACCTTCAATATTCATCGCATCTCTGGATACGAAATGAGTAAAGGACTTAATCTTCTTTGCGAGACAGTCTGGATTCATACAGAACAAGGATTTTACATCGCTAACCTGCTTGATACTAGTTTCTTGTCCGCAGACAGGACAATGCTTTGGAAGCTCCATATTTCCGCTTCGAGTGAGGTTCTCAGCTACTTGAGGAATGATCATATTTGCCTTATAGACTTTAATGGTATCTCCTATTCCAAGTCCTAGCTCTTCCATGATACTTAAGTTATGAAGGCTTGCTCTAGATACCGTAGTTCCCTCTAATTCCACAGGTGTAAAAATTGCAACTGGGTTAATAAGACCTGTTCTCGATGCACTCCACTCGACCTCAAGCAATGTGGTTTCCTTCATCTCATCTGCCCATTTGAAGGCAATTGCATTCCTTGGGAACTTTGAGGTTCTACCAAGAGATTCTCCATAAGCAATGTTGTTATATAGTAGCACTAAGCCATCGGATGGAAAATCATTGGTCTTGATTTTCTCTGAAAAATATTGAATTGTCTCTTCAATGCTAGTTGCAGTAACTCTTTTCTCCTCTACTACCTCAAACCCTTGTGATCTTAACCAGTCATATTGCTCACTTTTTAAGGTAAATTGATCCAAATGGTCCATTTTTATAAGAGCAAAAGCAAAAAAATTCACATTTCTCTGGGCTGTGATCTCATTGTTTAACTGACGCACAGAACCGGAGCAAAGATTTCTAGGGTTTTTATACTTTGCATCCACATCTTCGATCTTGGCATTAATTTTTTCAAAGTCAGAATAACGAATAACCGCCTCTCCTCGCAAGATTAACTCGCCTTGATAAGCGATAGATAAAGGAAGATTCTTAAACACCTTCGCATTATTCGTGATAACTTCTCCAACTTCACCATTTCCTCTGGTAACTGCTTTGACTAAGTTTCCATTCTGATAAGTTAGAACAATGGTAAGACCATCCAGTTTCCATGAAAGTAAGCCTTCCTGACTCCCTAACCAATCCTTTAAGCTTTCTACTTCCTTTGTCTTATCCAAAGATAGCATTGGAGATTCATGACGTTCTTTCGGAAGCGCACTTAAGATTTCATAACCAGCTCTTCTGGTAGGACTACCAGCCATAACAATGCCTGTTTCCTCTTCTAGCTGTTTCAGTTCATCATA
The DNA here is from genome assembly GCA_023428885.1 of Bacillota bacterium. Lineage (GTDB taxonomy): Bacteria > Bacillota > Clostridia > Lachnospirales > Lachnospiraceae > Lachnoclostridium. The sequence continues at coordinate 7,733 of JAEYWQ010000344.1, read as the reverse complement.
TAATCTATCATATTCTAAGTTGCTCATGATTTCCCTGTCTTCCTGCTCATAAGCGCGACAGGCTCTATCTAGAAGTTCGGTTAGTTCGATAATTCTTTGCTTTTTGTCCTGCATTACCATACTCCTTCTTCCCTTGTCCTACTGATTTACTTTCTTGCCACTTCCCCTTGGTAACAAACTTCATACTGCTTTTTGAGTTATCCTTTGTGGCATACTTTGAAGTATCTTTGGATGCTTCCTTAGAAGCATACTTTGAGGAAGCTTTTGAGCTATCCTTGGATCCGTACTTCGAGGAAGCTATTAAACTATCTTTAGATCCGTACTTTGAAGAAGCTTTTGAGCTATCCTTGCATCCGTACTTTGAGGAAGCTTTTGAGCTATCCTTGGATCCATACTTTGTGGAATCCTTTGAGCTATCCTTGGATCCATACTTTGTGGAATCCTTTGAACTATCCTTGACTCCGTACTTTGATCCATGCTTTGATGAATCTTTGCTACCCTTTCCTAGCTTCTCTTTCTTTTCATCCTTATTTGCCGAGAAATTCTTACCCTTATATAGTTTCTTCTTATATCCTGCTGCCTTGGTATTCTTTTGATGAATATTCTTGTCCGATACACGTACATCAACCATCTCATCATCCACCTCATCACTTGGTGAATGATTATAGGAATCCTGAATTAATTCTTTCAATTCTTCTAATTCATAATCAGTAAGGTTTCGATAGCCACCAAGTTGAAGATGACCCAGTCTGACATTCATGATACGAATACGCTGTAATCTTAGAACCTTGTATCCAAAATACTCACACATCCTACGAATCTGGCGATTCAGACCCTGGGTTAAGATAATTTTAAATGTTGTTTTATCTAGTGCTTCTATGGTACATGGTCGGGTTACGGTATCCAGAATAGGGACACCACTTGACATTCCCTTCAAGAATTCTGATGTTATTACTTTATTGACCTTAACAATGTATTCCTTCTCATGGTGATTACCTGCACGTAGAATTTTATTGACGATATCCCCGTTATTCGTAAGAAGAATCAGGCCTTCTGAGTCTTTATCCAGACGTCCAATTGGATAGATCCTCTTATTATATTTTAAAAAGTCAATAATATTATCTGGTTCTCTTAAGTCTGTGGTACAAACGATTCCCTGGGGTTTATTAAGCGCAATTAATACCATCTTGTCATCGCGTTCAATTTCCTTCCCACAAAACACAACGGTCTGGTGTGGAAGAACCTTACTCCCCATGACTGCCACAACTCCGTCAATTAAAACATCTCCTTTTTCCACATGGGTGTCTGCTTCTCTTCTAGAGCATACACCAGAATCACTTAAAAATTTATTAATACGAATCGCTTGGTTTGCATTTTCATCATCCTCAAACATTCGTTTTGAAACTTTAGCCATACGACATCCTTTCTAACTAACGATATAAGCATCATTATATTCTCTGTATATTATATCAGTTTCTGCAAGATTATTCTATCCTTTCTTTTTATAGCCAAACCCTATATATCACAGGTTTTATAAAATAACTTATGAATTCATCTATTTACTTTTTCCTCAGAACTAGGTATAATACTACTTGCCGATATTTTCATATCGTGCTTTTCTTTCTATACATTTGCATCTGTAACTCAGGGGATAGAGTGCCAGTCTCCGACACTGGTGGCCGTAGGTTCGAATCCTATCAGATGCATTACGAGATTTTAAGTGCGAAGCTTTATACTAAGATGATGTACGATAAATTATGTAACTTGTTGATTTTCAATATGCTTGCTAAGTGATATGCTACAAACAATCTTATGTTAAGGAGTCTAGGATGCGATTAAAATATAAGAAAATGATATTGCTTTTAACTATGGGTGTCATGGGGATTGGAATGTTGACAATATCCTTTGACAAAACGTCACAGGCAGATACAGGCGCAGTGAAAACTGTTTCAGATCTAGTTGTAAACTCTACAAAAGATATTGTATCTAAGGATATGCCAGCAAAAGTACCTACACCAGGCACGAATTCATCAATTACTCCAACCCTGGCTTTGGAAGATCCACTTAAGCTGAAATTAAATGATAATCCAGAACTTAACAACTTGGTAAAGACCTATTATTCCGCGATGCTGGATACGGATGAAGATACCTTGTCATCCATTGTGACAGATCCTTCTGTCATCAACATTGAAGTCATCAATAAAAAGCTTGAATACATAAGTAACATCCATAATATCGTATGTTATACGAAACCTGGAGTGAATGAAGGAGATTATGTGGTTTATGTAGCTTACGATATGGAAATTGCAAGTATCGATACATATGGTCCATCCCTTGATTATCTCTATATTACAAGTATAAACGATAAACTATATGTTAAGACTGGTGTGCTTGATGAGAAGATTCAAACATTACGTAACGAATATTTTAACACACAAGAAGTTAAGGATTTATTAAAGAGTGTGAATCAAGCTTTAACGGAAGCCTGCAAAAGCGATCAAGCATTACAGGAATTCTTTGATAATTTAACTACATCTATTAAAGCTTCGGAATCCGATAGTACAACTGAAAGCTCTGATGACGCCCCAGCAAACTAATTACTCTTGAGATTACATATAAAAGAAAAGAAAACATCTGAATTGGTGTTTTCTTTTCTTTTTTCTCTTTTCTCTTTTCTCTTTTCTCTTCTCTTCTTTTTTCTTGTTTTTACTTAACTTATAACAATTCTTTCAACTTGGAATACTCATATACCGAATCAGACAGTAGCTCCTCCACAGCGACCTGAGTCTCATTAATCTCGCGAACCATCTCCTCTAATCGCGATTTTGCATTCAAGAAATCCACTGTTTCATTCTTAACCTGTGGTACTAAGATAACTTCATGTATACTCGATGGCAGGATATAAAAATCACAGTCTAACTTCTCAGCAAATTCCTCTAACACTCCTGAATAGAGAAGGCAAGTAGCCCCATTGATACCCTTAGTATTGGTTAATACAAACATATTAGAGCTATGTGCTTTGAACTCTAATTCTTCTTGATTGCTATGGCTCATTAAATCAGATACAATATCCTCCATTGGACGAATCACTGAAGGGAATAATCTTCTTGTATTCTCACTTGCTAGCTTCCATAGCTCATCTACACTGATTCCCCAACTCTGTTGATGTTCCTCAGTGATACGAACAGTTCCAATCCCATCCTCGTCATTCCGAACAATACAATGAAAGGTCACTGCAAGATCTAAGAAGCGAAGGTGTGGAATTTTCTTTAGTAAGTACTTGTTTTTCTCATAGTTGATTAAGCGATATGTAATGATATTCTTCATCTGATCAAATTCATACTTTAAATTCAATCCAATCTGAATGGATTCACTCTGAGAAGCTTCATATGTTCCCAAAATCTCTTCAAGAATTTCGAGGAAGTCTCTACCTTCCTTATATTGTTCATAATACTGATTCAAATAAATGCTTGGACTAACTGTCTGGTTATACTTACGTATTAATAATCCATCCAACATCACACCGTTATTCTTCAACACGTGCTTTAGTTCAATCTGGTAATCTTCTCCTAGGTAAGCCATTGCCTCCTGTTTCACAGAAAACAAAAAATCCTCGTACGCTAACATAACTGTAGACATAGAGCCTCCTTCATGATGGGACGAATCGTCCTTAAAATAGATTGGGAAATAAGAATGTTACTAGAATCTTCACATAGAAATGCAAAGTGTTCCTTAGAGTAGAAAGAATCATAGATAATAATTCTCTCCTTAGATAAGATAGAATCAAAGACACTGATTCTGTCCGTAGATAAGATAGAATCAAAGATACTGATTCTATTCTTAGATAAAAAGAATGATAGACACTGATTCTCTTCTTAGATAAAAAGAATCTTAGACACTGATTCTTTTCTTAGATAAAAAGAATCTGACACCGACTCATCGGTAAAAATATATTACCACACAGAATATGGAAACTCAATTATATTTTCTCGCCTTTTCTCTACAACTTAAGGCAATTAATACCTGTCCTGGTAAATAAAATCCCCACATTCCAACACTGGCAAACATAAAAATTCTATGCATCCAAGCACCACTGATTGCGATATAGTTGGATAAATTGAATATTCCAACGCAAATATCACAGAGGAAAAATAGAAGCATCCCAAGATAAAATCGACAAAATACAACGTTATTCTTCATTATGTCATAGGTTTTTGATAGTAAGATTAGATTTGCTATAAAACTTGTAAAATAAATCACGGTAATTCCTAATACCCCATCCATAGGAACTAGAAAAGCCAAGAGTATCATAAGGAAGATGGCAAGAAGAAATCTATAGGTTAAGTGCATATTCTTAATGTTTGGATTCCACTGTTTGATGCGATAAAAATAAATCAACTGGACAATACAAAAGCTAAGAACACCAAAAAAATAATAATCGGTAAAGAGTAAAAAGATATCTGCTAACACCGTAAAAAATAATCCTTGTGTTAACAGATTCTGATAGCCAGTTCTGATGAGGCAATAGAGAAAACAACTAAATATGGAGCAATATTTTAGTGTAGAAGAAAGCCAAACCTTACTATCAAAAAAATCACAGAGCATAAATGCGACGTATAGCAATGCCATGATACTAAGAAATATGCATTCACTATGTCCTATTGCTCTGTGACGATTCATAGTTAACCTCACTTAAGAATATGCCTTTAATACTTCAAAAGCCTGATCCGTTGGAACTGGGCGGCTATAGTAATAACCCTGTGCCTTATCACAACGACTTTCTTTTAAGAAAATTTCTTGTTCAGAATATTCTACACCTTCCGCTATCACTTCAATGTCTAGGTTTCGCGCAAGATTTATCATAGTATGAACAATCTTCTGATCTGAGCTATTCTCTAATACTGCATCCAAGAAGCTCTTATCAATCTTTAAATTATTCACTGGTAATCTCTTCAAATAACTTAAGGAAGAATAACCAGTACCAAAATCATCTAAGGAGAATGAAATTCCAATCTGCTTTAAACGATTAATTGTGTCGATGGTAAATTCAAAATCATCCAAGGCAACTGATTCTGTAATTTCAAATTCTAATTGATATGGATTAACTTCAGTCTCAGAGATAATTTCATAAACCATATCTAAAAAGTTTTTATCCTTAAACTGCCTAGCCGAGAAATTAATCGCCATTACCAAATTATGATATCCCATCGATTCCCACTCTTTTAGTTGGAGACAAGCTTGTCTTAATACCCTCATACCAATTTCCACAATCATTCCATTCTCTTCCGCCAATGGAATAAATTGAACCGGTGTAATAATTCCCTTTGTAGGATGTTTCCAACGTGCCAGGGCTTCAAAGCCTACCACTTTTCCTTGTTCTAAATCCATCTGTGCCTGGTAATACACACAGAATTGATTGTCCTCTATTGCTTTTCGAAGTTCTGATTGTAATTCAAGTTTATCTAACATCTTCTGATTGATAGAATCATCAAAATAGCAATATGTATTTCTACCTTGTTCCTTGGCTACATACATGGCTGAGTTCATATTTTTCATAAGGCTTTGTGTTGTCTTGCCATCCCTTGGAGCCATTGTGATACCTATACTTACCGTTACAAAGAATTCCCTGGTTGCAATCGCAAATGGCTGCACAAACGCATTCTGAACTGCTCTGATTTTATCTTCTAATTCGTACATATTCTTCAGGTTTTGTACTAGGATTGCATATTCATCTCCACCGATACGGGCAAGAAAATCAGTCTTACCAAAAATGCCTTCCAAACGATGGGTTACATCAAGCAGCAACTCATCACCATAAGAGTGCCCTAATGTATCATTTATATCCTTAAAATTATCAATATCAATATCCAAAATAGCAATGATTTCATCGTGACGTAAGGTAACCATCACATTATCTAACATCTCAACCAAGGCAACACGGTTAGGTAAACCAGTCAAATGATCCGTATAGGCAATCTGTTTTACTTTATCCTGACTCTTTTTTAGTTGCTCGTATTTAATGCTTAACTCATTCTTGGTTGCTGTAACTTCTTCATATGCAAGTTCTAATTCCTTGTAGCTTTCCTTTAGTCTCTGCCCAACCGATACTGCTGCTCTCTCAGCTTTTGCTCGTCTTCGAATATTTACCATTAGAAAAACGAATACAATTAGAAGGATAAAGATGACACCACAAAGAACCCACAATAACTCATTCCCCATAAAGTAACCTCTTTCTTTTTCGTTATGTATCTCAATCCTCTAGCTTGTCCCCCGATATCCACTAGATTCATTCTGTAATCTAACTTAAATCTTGCTTAGAACTCACTTACGAATTATTACAATTACTTTTCCATCAACTTTTTGAGGCTTAGCGTTTTGATGCTATTTTAATGGTACTTTTTAATATTTTTGCATTAATCTACAAATCCACACTATTATTTACAATATATAGTAGGTTTCCCTAATATTTTACCATGATTTGTGGTTTCTTTCAATCAAAAGTTTGCAAAATGTGAAAAATATTCACTCATCAAACTAATAAATCCCAAATACCTGTTAATCCTCCAGCTAAAGCTCTAAAAAAGGAAAAACTCAATTACTAGCTAGGTCGATACCTAACTAGCAATTGAGTTTCTTCATTTATCAAACACTTAAATAATCATCAATACCCCTTGCAGCCGCCTTACCAGCACCCATCGCAAGGATAACCGTAGCAGCGCCTGTTACCGCATCACCACCAGCAAATACGCCACCTTTCGTTGTCTTTCCATCTTCCTCTTGTGCAATTATACACTTGTGAGAATTGATTTCAAGCCCATGAGTCGTAGCGGAGATCAATGGATTTGGGCTTGTACCAAGGGACATAATTACAGTATCAAGCTCTAAGACAAACTCAGAGTCAGCTTGTTCTACTGGTCTTCTTCTTCCGGATGCATCTGGTTCACCAAGTTCCATCTTCACGCATCTCATTCCCTTTACCCAACCATTCTCATCCACAAGAATTTCCTTTGGATTTGTTAATAAGTCAAAGATAATTCCCTCTTCTTTTGCATGGTGAACTTCTTCCACTCTGGCTGGAAGCTCAGCTTCGCTACGACGATATACAATATGAACCTCAGCTCCAAGACGAAGTGCTGTTCTTGCAGCATCCATCGCTACGTTACCACCACCAACTACTGCTACTTTCTTACCTGCAACAATTGGAGTATCATAGGATGGATCAAAGGCCTTCATTAGATTACTTCTTGTTAAGTATTCATTTGCAGAGAATACACCATTCGCATTCTCACCAGGGATACCCATAAACTTAGGCAGACCTGCACCGGAGCCTACAAATACTGCGTCAAATCCTTCTTCTTCCAATAATTCATCAATTGTTGTTGATTTACCAATTACAACATTGGTTTCGATCTTAACGCCCAATGCCCTAACATTATCGATTTCAGTTGCAACAACTGTTGACTTAGGAAGACGGAATTCTGGAATTCCATAAACCAATACTCCACCAGGCTCATGAAGTGCTTCAAAAATGGTCACATCATAACCCATCTTTGCAAGATCACCTGCACAGGTTAATCCAGCAGGGCCAGAACCAATCACTGCTACCTTCTTATCCTTTTTCTCAGTTGCAGGTGTTGGTTTAATTTCATGTTCTCTTGCCCAGTCAGCAACAAAACGCTCTAATTTTCCAATGGAAACAGGATCTCCCTTAATGCCACGAATACAAACAGCTT
>JAEYWQ010000334.1 GCA_023428885.1 Bacillota bacterium | reverse complement strand
GTGATGCACAAGCTGCACAAACACCTCTGTTTTTAATTCTCCTAGAATTTCTTATGAATACGATCTAATTATGAACTTTAAAATCTGTAAAAGTTACATTCAGTGGATAAGTTTCACCAGCATATGCATAGATTCCAAACATAGCACCGGTAAATCGCTTTCCTTTCTGCAAGCCTTCATCACAAAGATAGTTTACATTCTCTAAAACTCCCAGTGTAATTTCCTCACCATCATCAAGCATATATGAGAAACTACGCTTTAAGCCTTGTGTAACAACCTTAAAAGTAATATGACTTGGGCTGGTTAGGAGAGGAGTTTGTAAGCTGATTTTATCTTCCACGTCAATATGTTCTAGCACCTGTAAGACATACTGATTCTCATGAAGAGTGATGGCAAAGACAAGGTAGGTATTCTCATCATAATAGCAAGTTACTCCGGTATGCTGATGTAAATTAAGTTCTGGCAGCTTCAAGCTAGCCTGGAAGCTAAAATCAAAATGAGTCTGACGGCGTAAAAACAGGTTTCTTGCATACATAGTTGATAAGGAGGCTTTACTAGCAGTTAAAATGATCCCTTTGGCAGTAACATTGATTCCACCAGACACTGGTGGACGAGGGCTTACCCATTCTTTACTAGTATTCCAATCATCATCACTAGCCACAAAAGGATGTGCAGGAAGGTTAGGTTTCTTTTGCAAGGTACTTGGTCCTCTCAGATTATTGACGATTGGCCAGCCATCCATGGTCCAGGTAATTGGATCAAGAGCAGTTTCACGGCCTAATACTGAATATGCTCCATCAATCATACGTGCACATAAATAAACCATAAACCATTCACCATTCTGTGTTTGCACTGGTTTTCCATGACCACATCTCATGATCGGTGCTGTCATATCCTCTTGTCTCATAATCGGATTATATGGGCAAGGCTCATAAATTCCGAATAAGTCTCTGGAACGTGAGACAGTAATCCTATGTCCGGGACCGGTTCCACCTTCTGCAAGGAAGAGATAGTAGTAACCATCTTTTTTTAATAAGTGTGGTCCTTCTGGAGCTCGCTTGTTATCACCATAATACAATAACTGGGCTTTACTTAATTGCTTAGTGCCATCTTCACTGATTTCGAAGATTCTGGCTCCTCGGTTTAAGAGCATATAGCGTTTTCCATCATCATCTGTAAAGATAGAAGGATCAATACCATCTTCCTCGATAAAGCTCGGTTCACAATATGGTCCTTCAGGGCGATCAGAGGATACCACCATCTGTCTTCGATAAATCGTTCCAGTATCATTTAAGCGATAAGTTGCTGTAATATAGAAGCGGCCCTTATGGTAGGAGATGTCTGGAGCCCAGTAACCACGTCCTCCTTCCAGCTCGTCTAGATAAGCCCAATCAGGGTTTGTAATTGCATGACCAATTACTTCCCAATGAATTAAGTCCTTGGAATGAGAGATAGGGATACATGGGAAATAGATAAATGACGAATTTACCATATAATAATCTTCACCCACGCGAATGATGCTTGGATCTGGGTGCATACCAGTTAAAATAGGATTCCGATACATTTGGTCAAAAGTACAGCCCAAATAATTCTCGAAATAATCTATGATTGCTTGATGCTTGTGAGCTATAGCTAGATCTAAGGGTGTAATTAGGTTTGTATCTCCATAGACAGGAGATATACCAACTTTCTCAACAATATAACGAACCAAAGAGAGATTGCCAGACTCTGTAGCATAGTGTAAGACCGTACGATGATACTTGTCTGCTTCATTAAAACTTGCTCTTGAGTATTCTACGATATAACGAAAGATATCTTCAAAACCAAGACTTGCAGCATAACAGCTCATTGGAATATCAAATGTGGTCATATCATCAATACAGCTAGGATTTTCGATAAGGATCTGATCTACCTGGGCTAAATCATTCTTTGCTATTGCCTCTTCTAATTTTGTCATATTTGTCCTCACTTCATTTATTTATGTCTAGATGTTATATGTCTTAAAAATGAATTAATCACGAAGTAGATTCGGATCTTCTTGTTCTTGTTCCTGTAGCAGGAGCAGCTCTGCATAGATGCCACCCAATTTACCGAGCTCTGTTGCCACAAGACCTGCAAAGGTAACAGCTCCTTCATACTGAAGATGGGTATTGTCTTCCTTGCCTTCTGGATAGTTTTTAAATTTGTTGCAAGGAAGATTCATAAACCATTCTTTCGTTATCTCAACACCAGTATCTTGGATCAGTCTCTTACTTAATTCACATAAATCGATCACTGGAACTTGTAGCTTCTTTCCTAATTCAATCATTGCCTGTGGATAATCAAGATGAGTATTCTCAAGCAAGATTCCATTCTCATCAAATAGTCTTCGATAAAGAGAGGTTATGAAGAGAGGTTGAGCTTTCTTTTGACGGGCTACTTCAACAAATTCAGTTAAATAATCCTGATACGTAGTAAATGCGTCGGTATGGCGCTCAATATCTGCTTTTTCATCATTGTGACCAAACTGAATAAATAAAAAATCACCTTCTCTAAGATCCTTTTCAATCTGAGCTAAACGACCTTCTTGAATAAAGCTTTTACTACTGCGTCCATTCTCGGCGCGGTTTACTATTACAATGTCTTTCTTGAGATATAAGGGCAGTCCTTGTCCTATACCTGTTTGAGGATAAGAAGAATAGTCATTCTGCTTAACCGTGGAATCTCCAGCCCAAAAAATTCTAGGGAACACAATTATTTCCTCCTAATAATTATTTCAATATTACAAAAGGATACCATGAACATTAATTCATGGTATCTCTTATGGTTTTTGGTGATACGCCATGAACTTTTTTGAATGCACGGCGGAATGAGTTTGCATTATTATAACCTAATTCCAGATACATATCGCTGACATTAATATCAGTCGTCTTTAAAAGAATCATTGCTTGATTCATTCGAATTAATTCCAGATATTCAGAAAAATTCTGCTTGGTTTCTGCCTTAAAAAGATAAGAGAAATAGCTCTCAGAAATATTAAATACTTCTGATATCTTTTTTAAACTTAACAAGGAATCCATATAATTTTCTTTTATATAAGATTGAATACTTTGAATTAACTTATTTCCTTCTACTTTTTGCTCGTTCAATGCACAGAGCTTTAATGAAATGTCCTCCATTAAGTCGATGGTTTTATGCTCTTGGAATGCTGCGTCCACTGAATTCAGGGTTTCCACATTGTCTGGAGTCATTGAAATCGCAAATCTAACTTTTAATAAGGTATTACGGATATCTGACAACAACCATCGAATCAGAGTTACTGGTAAGGATACATCTTCAAAGTTTTCTTTTTTAATTAATTTAAATATTTCCTGTACCTGTTTGCTATTACCAACATTAATGAAATTTGAAAGTTGTTGAGCCATCTCAAATGGATAGTAGTAACTGGATTTATCACGTTTAATATCGTGAAAACTCTGAAAAATATTACCTTCACGGATATAAGAAGCTGCTTGTATGGCTTGCTGATATGATTTCCAAAGATAAGGCAGATGATAATTACGATTGCCAAGACCGCCAAAAATCCAGATCGACTGTTCTTCCATTAAGCTATTGTGAAGTTTATTGAACTTATATTTAATCTCTTCAATGGATTCTTCTAAGGTGTGTTCTGTAGGAGTAGGTAGCATAATGGCAAAAGCATTCACTTCAACTTCATAGATATAGATGTTATCACCAAAATACTCATGCATATATGCACGAATAATTGCACGGTAATCACTGTGTTTGGAATCTTCCTCAGATCCTTTGCTATCTTCCTCAATATAAAAACCGATTTGGTTTTCATAGACACAAGCATAGAGGACGCAGTACTTATATTGATCTTGATGCAAACCAAGAAAATCAGAGATTCGTTTTGCTTCCTCTTCAGAAGAAATGAACCCTTTCATAATACGAGCCATATAGGAATTATAGATAATTGGCTTTTGTTCCTCTAATTTTTCCTGTAAGGAATGGCTTTCTTGCAAGGAATTCTCGAGTTGAGTATTTATCTTAATAATTGGCTTCATATTTCTTCTTGACAGTATATAAATAAGAAGCAAACAGAAGAAACAAGTTAATACAATGATAATGAAATAAGCATTTTGGTAAGAGGTAAGATCGCTCAATGCTAAAGCAGAAGGCTGTACCAAATAATA
>JAEYWQ010000237.1 GCA_023428885.1 Bacillota bacterium | reverse complement strand
AGACTATGCAGCCTGCCTAACCCTAGCTAAAAAAACAGCAATTGGAGCAGAAGTCTATGCTGTTAGTGCGAAAACAGGTTTTGGTATTGATGCACTTACTAATTATCTAACAGCTGGGAAGACAATCGTATTTCTTGGTTCATCAGGAGTAGGTAAATCAAGTCTTGTCAACGCTTTAGCTGGTAAAAATGTGATGCTTGTAAATGATATTAGAGAGGATGATAGTAAAGGGAGACATACAACAACCCACCGTCAGCTTATCCGTTTGGATAATGGTGTGATGATTATTGACACTCCTGGGATGAGAGAACTCGGGGTCTGGGATGTTTCTGAGGGGTTATCAGAAAGCTTTTCTGATGTTGAACAGTATTTTGGTGGATGTAAATTTTCTGATTGCAGACACCAAAAGGAGCCTGGTTGCGCAATTCAGTTGGCAATCGAGAGTAGAGAATTATCTAAGGAACGGTGGGAAAGTTATCTAGCACTAAAAAAGGAAGCGGAATTCGTTAAGCGGAAAGCTGTTTGCAGGGCAAGAGCTCATTAACTTATTTAGAAAGTATGGATTATGGAGGATATTAGATCATGAAATACGAAATTACTCATTTACCAAAAGAAAGCTGGAAGGGAACGATCCTTCCTATGGGATATGAAACTAAGCAGTACTATGATGTTAAGCTAAATAAAATAGAGCAAGGATATCAGATTGAGATCGAAAAAAAGGACTTTGACCATATCGTCGTGCATACAGCAGAAGAAAATGATTACCCAGATAAGTTGTATGAAGATCATTGGGAACATGCTTATGCTTGGGGGGTATTAGTCGAGAATGAGTTAATAGCTGCAATGGAAACGGATCAAGAATTATGGTCCAACCGCATTAGAATTACAGAGCTCTGGGTAGATTTAAAGTTTAGAAAACAGGGAATTGGCCATGCACTCATTGAAATGGCCAAGGAACAGGCAAGAAGGCAACGTCGGAGAGCTGTTATCCTTGAAACACAATCCTGTAATGTGAATGCGATTGATTTCTATCATCACGAAGGTTTTCACCTGATTGGTATGGACACTTGTTGTTATAAGAATAATGATTTGCAAAGAAAAGAAGTAAGATTAGAATTCGGTTGGTTTCCAGAAGAAAAGAAAAGAGTAAGCTGTGACGAAATTGAGATTCGAAGCGAAACCAAGGATGACTGCTACGCGGTTGAACTGATGACACAACATGCCTTCTGGAATAAGCATCACCTTGGATGTGATGAGCATTACTTAGTTCACAAATTACGCCAGAGTAAGGACTATCTTCCAGAAATTAGTCGTATTGCAGTGAAGGACGGAGAGGTGATAGGGGCTATTATGTATTCTAAAGCTCGAATCGTGGATGGGGACACTACCCATGAAATTATAACTTTTGGACCTCTTTGTGTAGAACCTAAGTGGCAAGGTTGCGGTGTTGGCGAACTTTTATTAAAAGAAACCATTCGCCTTGCGAAAGAACAAGGCTATCCGGGAATTGTAATCTTTGGAGAACCAGATTATTATCCAAGAATAGGCTTTAAGACATGTGACAATTTTGGGATAACGACTGCTGATGGAAAGAATTTTGATTCATTTATGGGGTATGAGTTAGTCAAAGATGGTTTGAAAGATAGGAAAGGTAAATTTTATGAATCAGAAGTTTTTGAAAACCTTCCAAAGGAAGAAGTGGAGGAGTTTAACAAACATTTTCCAAAACTTAAAAAACTAAGATTTCCTGGACAATGGGATTAGTCTAGGCCAAGGGGACGGGGGAGCTTTCACACATGTTTCGTGACAGCTCCCTCGTCCCTTGACCCGTATAGTATACTTAGAGAAGTGTATCATCGAAGACATAACTATGAGACAACTACTTTATGATCATTATGAAAGCTTATCAGGAAGTAATTTAATTACATCAAATTGTGCCATCAGCAAAGTCCAGAGCGGTTGATAATAAATCATGATATTCCAGATACCAGAACCTAAAATCTTATATTGCATGATAATATTATTTAAGGCATAAATACTTCTCACATCGATGAACCAAACAATGTGATTATATTCTACTCCGCGGTTAGTTTCTTTATAAGTAAAGAAAGGGGTTTGGGAGAGTTCATCAAACTGAATCACGGACCCTGTATTTAGGGCAAGTATAATACTTGAGTTGATGGTTAAAGAGCTAGCCCGAGACTCAAGCGTGTTACTAGCCAATCTCCAATCATAACCAATCAACGGCATTCCTACCATTATTTTATCAGCTGGTAAGTTGGATATCGTTGATTCAATAAAATAATTGATAAGAGATAGAGAATTGATAGGGCCAGGCTGTTCTGGAGTGCTTGCCCAAGTATAGTTTAAGAAGATGATACCATCCACGAGGCTACTAATTTTTGCGTAATCGATTTCTTCATAGGTAATATTATTATAGTCTTCCTTAATATTGGGATCTATGGTAAGAAAGAACGTTAGCTGATTGTTTCTCAACTGTTCCGATATTTTGATCCATGCTCTGATAAACAAAAATTGGTTGGTGCTATTTAACCCATCTACCAGAATATTAAGCCCAGAATATCCGGATGATTTCATGATATCGATAGCTGATTTAATATATGCGTCTTGGTAGTCTGAATTTTTTAAAAATTCATAGAGGAGTGCTATATCAGACTCACCTAGTGCTGATAGTGATGAAATCATGAATAATGGGGCCACTCCATAATCTTTTGCTGCTTGTATTAAACGCTCATCCTCTCCGTATTTTATGATACTACCTCTTTCACCTAACCTATAATTGAAGATTGAAAGATATGTTAAGTAGGGTAATGTTTCACGTAGTGTATCATCACTTATGAAATCATAAGCAAATCCATTGGTTTGAACACTTCCTTGGGTTGAATAACTAATCACCAAAGTTTCCCCTGGATAGATATAATCACGACTCGTTAGGAAGGAGTTATTTCTAAGTAATTGCATAAGGGGCACATGATACATTTCAGCAATACTACTAAGACTATCTCCCTCTTTCACGATATGTTCCTGACTTGGATAGGTAATGACCAAAGCCTGTCCTTGAACCAGATTATATGGATTAGGAAGTCCATTTTCATAGATTAATCGAATCACTGAAACTCCAAAATTCTGCGCTATGGAGTAGATTGTATCGCCTGGTTTTACCACATATATTTCCATAGTAACCTCAAATAAAGACTTAATAATAATGTATGTAAGATATGGTATAGAATTGCAAGTTTAGAAGGAATACGATAAAATAAGGAGTAAGGCAATAAGATGTGAATGTAATTATATTAAGGAGGACTGTAATGCAACTGTCCGATTATAAAAGCATGGAAGCAATTCATAAAGGCTGGTCTAATGATCAGAAGTACTGTGTTACCAGAGAGGATGGAGGCAAATATCTTCTTCGAATATCAGATAAAGATTCTTATGAGAAGAAAAAATTGGATTATGAATTCATGAAGCAAGTGGCTGAACTTGGAGTGCCAATGTGCCAAGCTCTTGATTTCGGAAGCTGCGAGGAGGGATCTTACCTACTACAGTCCTGGATTGATGGTGATGATGTAGAATCTGTGATTACTTCTTTTACCGATACCAAACAATATGTGTATGGTCGTGATGCTGGAGAGATCTTAAAGAAGATACACTCGATTCCAGCACCTGACACCCAGGAGGAATGGGAGCCACGGTTTAATCGAAAGATTGATAAGAAGATCAAAAACTACAAGGATTGTCCCATTCATTATAAAGACAACGATGCCTTCCTTACTTACATAGAGGAGAATCGTCATCTGCTAAAGAATAGACCTCAGTCCTATCAACATGGTGATTATCATATCGGGAATATGATGATAGAGAAAGGCCAGCTAACAATTATTGATTTTGATCGATGTGATTTTGGAGATCCATGGGAAGAGTTTAATCGTATTGTCTGGTGTGCACAGAAATCACCTTTATTTGCAAGCGGTATGGTAGATGGATATTTCGGTGGTAGACCTCCTATGGACTTTTGGAAACTACTTGCCTTGTATATTGCCAGTAATACACTATCCTCGATTTACTGGGCAATAGAATTTGGACAACAAGAGATTGATACTATGATAAATCAAGCGAAGAAGGTTCTTTCTTGGTATCATAATATGCAAAATCCTATTCCAACCTGGTATACTGAGAACTTTTATGTACAAGAGTTAGATGGCTTGATGTATAAGTTAAAAGAACCCTATGATTTTGGATTCTTAAGTAGGTATGGTAAAGTAGTTCAGATATTTGATGATCAGGATTCTGGGAATATATGCTTTGGTATCAGAAATGGTGAAGAAGACTATTTTGTCAAGTTTGCGGGTGCTCAAACGGAGCAATATTCTGGGACCCCTATGGATGCAATAAATCGGCTAAAAGCAACAGTTCCAATCTATCAGGAATTACAACACCATACTCTAGTGGAGTTTATCAAAGCCGAGGATGTTGGTGGAGGTTTTGCCATGCTGTTTCGATGGACCAAAGGAGAATGTATGGGAAGAATGTATCCTCAGTCTCGACAGAAGTTCTTACAGATGCCAGTAAGTACAAAGAGAAAATTGTTTAATGATATCATATCATTTTTTATATACTTTGTATCTAAAGGTTATGTAGGAATCGACTTTTATGATGGCAGTATCATGTATGAATTCATGGAACAAAGAACTATTATATGCGATATCGATTTCTTTAGAAAGCAACCTTGTATCAATGATATGGGGCGTATGTGGGGAAGTTCACGTTTTCAAGCACCAGAAGAATATAAACTTGGTGCTCCGATTGATGAGATTACGAATGTCTATACATTAGGTGCTACAGCATTTGCACTATTTTCTGAGTATGATCGGTCACGCGAAGCTTGGCCCCTTGATGGTAAGTTGTATGAAGTTGCGATTCAGGCAGTGAGTGATGATAGGAATCTCAGGCAGCAGTCCATTGTAGAATTTAAGAAACAATGGGAAGCTTGCTGGTAATCGATAGATATAGAAATGCTCTATTAAAATTTATATGTACAAATTATCAAATAAACGTTAATATATTAATATCAAAGGCCGATATCTAGAAAGAGACTAGAATAACGGCTGCTTAACATTAAAATACTTAACGATAGAGTGTTAAGTTACCATCAGCGGAAAGTGGGGATTATATTGGAAGTACAAAAAATTACTAATATAAATCAAAATACTATAAATAGTGTAAAGACTAATAATTTAAATTCAGATAATGTACAATTTTCTTCCTATATGGATGGAACAAAAAGCCTGGATCGTATCTTTGAAGATGCTGCAAAAAAATATAATATCTCAGTTGATTTATTGAAAGCTGTTGGTAAAGCGGAATCCGATTTTGTTACGACAGCAGTATCTCGAAGTGGAGCTCAAGGTATTATGCAATTAATGCCTGCTACAGCCAAGGAACTAGGTGTGAAAGATTCCTTTAATGCAGAAGAGAATATTATGGGTGGGGCAAAGTACCTTTCTCAGTTATCCAAGAAATATGATGGAGATATCAAGCTAACATTAGCTGCTTATAATGCTGGAAGTGGTAATGTTGCAAAGTATGGTGGAATCCCTCCATTTAAAGAGACACAGAACTATGTTGTAAAAGTAATGAAGTATATGCAGGAGGGGGTAAGTACTGGCAATGCAACTGTAAAGGTTGCATCCATTTTGAGTAGTAGTTCATTCTTAACGACAGAAGCAAGCGTGACCGAAGATACCACTGATTTGTCTCAGACCATGGATTCTATCTTTTCTGAAGAAGAATATAAGCGATTCTTAGAGAAGTATCTCCTTGGTGATGATGAGAAGAAGAAGGAAGAAGAAAATCCGAATTATCTTGCATTAAAGAGTCTTAGCTATAATATAGCTGTGATGAATTTATTAAACAGTTAGTAGAATCATTGTGTGTAATATCACTATTCCATAGAGCCAAAAAAGTTGAACGAAACGTAATGAAACGTTAGTTCAGCTTTTTTTTCGTTGAAAACTTACACTATTCGGTATGTATTGCATAAATTGATTAGTGTAAAGTAGAAAGGAGATCTTTTGTGGACAATAATTCTTTCAATCCGAGTAATATAAATGAATCAATTCAAATATCACAAAGAAGACCACCAGATGGACCAGCGGAAGGAATGCAGGAAGGTCGTCCAGGCAGACCACCAGGAGGAGGCCCAGGAGGCCCAGGCAGACCACCAGGAGGAGGCCCGGGAGGCCCAGGCAGACCACCAGGAGGCCCGGGAGGCCCAGGTAGACCACCAGGTGGAGGCCCAGGAGGCCCAGGTAGACCACCAGGAGGCCCGGGAGGCCCAGGAGGCCCAGGCAGACCGCCAGGTAGACCACCGCAAGGACCACCGCCGATACGGCCAGGTACTCCAATTTTCTTCCCACCACCAAACGTTAATATATTCCCGAATCGATTAAGAAATTGCTTATTCCGTTTCACTTATATCTGGTTATTCAATGGCCGTGATTTCTGGTTCTATCCAATTGCTATTGCTAATAATTTCTTAGTAGGATTCCGTTGGAATGGATTTAGTTGGGAGGATGATTTGTTAAATATTCGACGTATCGCAGATTTCCAATGTTTTTAAGACTAAAGTCTCAACCTTTTTTGGTTGAGACTTTTTTTAATCCATAGAAAATTGCGTCGTATTTCCTATGGATTAAAAAGCCCTTCGGGCATGATGCGCAGCATCGCGCGCTGAACAAAA
Organism: Bacillota bacterium; assembly: GCA_023428885.1. GTDB lineage: Bacteria > Bacillota > Clostridia > Lachnospirales > Lachnospiraceae > Lachnoclostridium. The sequence goes on along the minus strand of JAEYWQ010000237.1, from coordinate 2,292 downwards.
GTGTGCTCTTACGTTAAGCTACATCGCGAGATTGTGCGAAGCACACTTTTGTTCAGCGTTTTTAACAATAAAGTTTGTGTTTGGTTCGTATTTTAAGACATTTGTACTGAAAAGTAGGTTTTTTCTATTCGAAAATTAGGATAAAATGAATTTACCAAATCAAGAGAAGGAGAGATATTATATGAGAAAAATTTTATCGTTTGGTTTAGCATTATGTATGGTGTTTTCACTCACAGCTTGTAGTAAGTCAGAAAAGGATACAGTTAAGACTGAAAAAAAGCCAGAAGCTACGCAACAGGTAAAAGATGAATCAAAACCAGATGCAACACAAGAAGTAAAAGAAGATAAGGCGACAGGTGACTTAGTTATTTATTGTCCTCACCCATTGGAATTTATCAACCCTTTAGTTGCTGAATATGAAGCTCAAACTGGTATTAAGGTTGAAGTAATTGCTGCAGGTACAGGCGAGCTATTAAAAAGAGTTGAGTCAGAACAAGAAAATCCTCTTGGAGATATCTTCTGGGGTGGTTCTCTTTCTACTATGAAACCTCAGATGGATTTATTTGAGAGCTATCAGTCAGTAAATGAAGAATTTGTTCAAGATACTATGAAGAATGTAGAAGGACCTCTTACAAGATTCACTGATATTCCAAGCGTACTTATGATCAATACTGATTTAATTGGTGATATCGAAGTTAACGGCTATGAAGATTTATTAAACCCAGCATTAAAGGGTAAAATTGCTCATTGTGATCCTTCCAAGTCATCCTCATCTTATGAGCACCTAATTAACATGCTTTATGCTATGGGAAATGGTGATCCAGAGGCTGGTTGGGATTATGTTGATAAATTCTGCCAGAACTTAGATGGAAAATTATTAAGCGGATCTTCCGCAGTATATAAGGGTGTTGCTGATGGTGAGTACGTTGTTGGTCTTACCTTCGAAGAAGGTGCAGCAAAATATGTTGCAGATGGTGCGCCAGTAAAGGTTGTATACATGGAAGAAGGCGTTATCTCTAAACCAGATGGTGTTTATATCATCAAGAATGCTAAGAATATGACAAATGCAAAAGGCTTTATCGACTTTATCACTGGAAAAGATGCTCAGACTATTATTGTAGAACAGTTAAATCGTCGTTCTGTAAGAACTGATGTACCAGCTCCAAGTTATTTAACTCCTAAGTCAGAGATGAATATCATTTTTGATGATGAGACTTTAGTAGTTGAGAAGAAAGAAGCATGGCTTGAGAAATTTAACGATATCTTTACAAACTATTAAATCAAAGAATCATGGTTTGTAAGAATATATAACAGACAAGTGTTACAGTTCAGCCTTCATATTAACAATAAACATGAACATCTTGCGAAATTTAGGGCTGAACTGCAACATTCAAGCTCACAAGTCTTGTGAGCTTGTCTTTTAAAAACCATTGATCATTTGAAAAAGGAGAAATTAGCGATGAGTAATTCAATCAATATTGAGAATGTAGTAAAAAAATATGGAGATGTAACAATTATTCCAGATCTGTCTGTTCAGATAAAAAATGGTGAATTTTTTACTCTATTAGGACCATCCGGATGTGGAAAAACCACATTGCTTCGAATGATTGCAGGTTTTAATACTATTGAAGGTGGCACGATTAAGTTTGATGATCAAGTAATTAATAATATCTCAGCTCATAAGAGAAATATCGGTATGGTTTTCCAGAACTATGCAATCTTCCCTCATTTAACGGTACGTCAGAACGTAGAATATGGTTTAAAAATTAGAAAAGTTCCAAAAGCTGAAATGAAGAAAAAAGTAAATAATATATTAGATGTTGTTAAGATCAGTGATTACCAAGATCGCCTTCCAGAAAGACTATCAGGCGGTCAGCAACAAAGAGTAGCTCTTGCAAGAGCTATCGTTATCCATCCTAGCGTACTATTAATGGATGAACCCCTATCTAACTTAGATGCTAAATTAAGAATCGAAATGAGAAGCGCTATTCGTGAAGTTCAAAAGCAAGTAGGTATTACAACAGTATATGTTACCCACGATCAAGAAGAAGCACTTGCTATATCTGACCGTATTGCTATTATGAATGAAGGTGTAATTCAGCAGATAGCAACCCCAGAACAAATCTATACAAGACCAAGTAATGTATTTGTATCAACCTTTATCGGTCATTCCAATTTGTTCTATGGCGTTTGCGGTAAAGATAACAAGGGAGCATTTGTACAATTCAACGACGGATATAAGTTATATGTTCAAAATATAAAGGATAATTGTAAAGAAGGAACTAAGGTAAT